>NZ_JBBDQW010000083.1:0-53170 GCF_040905785.1 Tistlia sp. | reverse complement strand
CCGCCGCCCGGCTTGGCGCCGGCCGTGCTCGACGACGACGAGCCGGTCTCCCTCGCCGACCTGCGCCCTGAGGATTCCCTGGTCTTCCTGCTGTTCTGGGGCCTGTCCGTCGTCGTCTTCCTGCAGTTCTTCACTCGCTACGTCCTCAACGACTCCCTCGCCTGGACGGAGGAGATCGCGCGCTACCTGCTGATCGCCGTGACCTTCGCCGGCGCCGTCATCGGCGTGCGCAAGCGCGACCACATCGCCGTCGAGCTGCTCGCCCGCTACCTGCCGAGGCGGGCCAACCGGATCGTCGACCTGGCGATCGACGCCGCCAGCGCCGCCACCTTCTTCTTCTTCGCCCTGCTGACCGCCCGCCTGGCCCTGCGCACCAAGCAGATGATGGTCTCGATCGACGTGCCGAAGTCCGTTGTCTACTGGCTGGTCTGCCTCGCCTTCGTCGCCATGGGCTGCCTCGCGCTGCGCTGGTTCTGGCGCCGCCTGCGCAACCGCACGGCCGACGCCCCCTCCCGCTCAGCCGTCGGCTAGGGCCCCTTTCATGCTGATCACCCTGCTGTTCGTCCTGTTGTTCGGCATGATCATCCTCGGCGTGCCGGTCGCGCTGGCGCTGGCCGGCTCCTCGCTGGTCTTCATCCTGCTGTCGGAGCGGATTCCCGACGTCGTCGTCGTGCACCGCATGATCAACGGCGTCGATTCCTTCCCGCTGCTCGCCGTGCCCTTCTTCATCCTGGCCGGCAACCTGATGAACACGGCCGGCATCACCAACCGGATCTTCGACTTCGCCAAGGCCTGTATCGGCTGGATGCGCGGCGGCCTGGGCCACGTCAACGTCGGCGCCTCGGTGATCTTCGCCGGCATGTCGGGCGCCGCCGTGGCCGACGCCGGCGGCCTCGGCACCATCGAGATCAAGGCGATGCGCGACGCCGGCTACGATCCCGCCTTCTCGGTCGGGGTCACCGCCGCCTCCTCGACCATCGGGCCGATCGTGCCGCCCTCGCTGCCCATGGTCATCTACGGCGTCATGGCCTCGGCCTCGATCGGCCAGCTGTTCGCCGCGGGCTTCATTCCTGGCCTGCTGATGGCCGTCTCGCTGATGCTGATGGTCGCCTGGTACGCGCATCGACGCCGCTACCCGCGCGACGCCGCCTTCGAGCTGCGCCGCCTCGGCCGCACCTTCGTCAAGGCCTTCCTGTCGCTGATGACGCCGGTGATCATCGTCGGCGGCATCCTGTTCGGCATCTTCACGCCGACCGAGGCGGCGATCGCGGCCAGCGCCTACGCCCTGTTCCTGGGCGCGGTGGTCTACCGAACGCTGACCTGGCGGCGGCTGCTGCGGGTCAGCTTCGACACCATCGAGACCACCGCCGTCGTCCTGTTCATCGTCGCCGGCGCCTCGATCTTCGCCTGGATCCTGACCAGCAGCCGGGTCACCGAGCACTTCGCCGCGATCCTGCTCGGCATCAGCGAGAACCCCATCGTCATCCTGCTGCTGATGAACCTGCTGCTGCTGGTCGTCGGCTTCTTCATGGAGACCATCGCTGCGATCACCATCCTGGTGCCGGTGCTGCTTCCCATCATCCTGAAGGTCGGCATCGACCCGGTGCATTTCGGCGTGATCATGGTGCTCAACCTGATGATCGGCCTGCTGACGCCGCCGGTCGGCATGGTGCTCTACGTGCTGTCCCGGGTCTCGGGCGTGCCCTTCGAGCGCTGCGTCTCGGCGACCCTGCCGTTCCTGATCCCGCTGGTCGCGGTGCTGCTGCTGGTGACCTTCCTGCCGCAGCTCTCGCTCTGGCTGCCGACCCTGATCTACCGGTGAGCGGGCCTCGATGACCCGCGCCGCGTCGCGCTCAGTAGGTCGCGCGCCCGCCGGACAGGTCGAAGACCGCGCCGGTGGTGAAGGCGTTCTCGGCCGAGACCAGCCAGGCGACCAGGGACGCGACCTCCTCGACCTTGAGGAAGCGCGCGCGCGGGATCTTCGAGAGCATGTAGTCGATGTGGGTCTGGCTCATCTGGTCGAAGATCGCGGTCTTGGCCGCGGCCGGCGTGATGCAGTTGACCGCGATGTCGCGGTCGGCGAGCTCCTTGCCCAGGCTCTTGGTCAGGGCGATGACGCCGGCCTTGGCGGCCGAGTAGGCGCTGGCGTTGGGGTTGCCCTCCTTGCCGGCGATCGAGGCGACGTTGACGATGCGGCCGTAGCCGGCCTCGGTCATGGTCGGCACCACGGCCTTGCAGCACAGGAAGACGCCGGTCAGGTCGATGTCCAGGACCCGCTGCCATTCCTCCACCGGATAGTCGGCGACGCTGGCGTTGGCCCCGGAGATGCCGGCGTTGGCGACCAGGATGTCGAGGCCGCCGAAGGCCGCGAGCGTCGCGTCCCGTGCCGCCTGCACCGAGGCCCAGTCGGTGACGTCGCAGGCCACCGCCCGGCAGGCTTCGCCGCCGCCGAGCGCCGCGGCCGTCTTTGCCGCCAGCGCCCCGTCCCGGTCCCAGATCGCGACCCTGGCGCCCGACTCGAGGAAGCGCTCGGCGACGGCGCGCCCGATGCCCTGGGCGCCGCCGGTGATCACGGCGCGGCGGCCGTCGAGGTCGATGCGATTCATGGGGATGTTCCTCCGGTTTCCTGGACTGCGTTCCTTGGCGACGGCGCGCATCCTATAACGCGGATCCGCCCGCCGCCCAGGGCTGGCCGGACCGCGCCACGACGAACAGGGAGTTGACGATGTCTCGACGACTGGCAGGCAAGCGCGCCCTCTGCACCGCCTCCGGCCAGGGCATCGGCCGGGCCACGGCCCTCGCCTTCGCCGCCGAGGGCGCCGAGGTCGTCGCCACCGACATCAACGAGGCGGCGCTCAAGGCGCTGGGCCGCGAGGCGGGGATCACGGCACGCCGCCTCGACGTGCTCGACTCCGCCGCCGTGGCGGCGCTGGCCGGCGAGATCGGCGGCCTCGACATCCTGTTCAACTGCGCCGGCTACGTGCATCACGGCTCGGTCCTGGACTGCAGCGAGGAGGAGTGGGACTTCGCCTTCGACCTCAACGTCAAGTCCATGTACCGCACGATCCATGCCTTCCTACCGGCCATGCTGGAGCGCGGCGGCGGCTCGATCGTCAACATCGCCTCGATGGCCTCCTCGCTGAAGGGCATCCCCTTCCGCTGCGCCTACGGCGCCAGCAAGGCGGCGGTGATCGGGCTGACGAAATCGGTCGCCGCGGACTTCGTCGGCCGCGGCCTGCGCTGCAACTGCATCTGCCCCGGCACCGTCGAATCGCCTTCGCTCGACCAGCGCATCGCCGCCTTCGACGATCCGGTCGCGGCGCGCAAGGCCTTCGTCGCCCGCCAGCCGATGGGCCGGCTGGGGCGGCCGGAGGAGATCGCCGAGATGGCGGTGTACCTGGGCAGCGACGCGGCCGCCTTCGTCACCGGCACGGCCATGGTGATCGACGGCGGCCTCGGCATCTAGCAGCCCGCGCACCGCCGTCCCGCCGCCCATGACGCCCCCCGACCCTCGGCTCGGCCCGCAGACTTGCGCAGTCACCCGGAAAACGGGTTGACCGATCCGGCCTTGCGGCCCCCTAATGCGGGCAACGCCGGCCCCAAAGAAGGCCGGCCCTGGAACTGGTACGGGGAGCGTCCATGGCGGCCGTCGATATCGTCGATGTGCGCAAGGCATTCGGTGCCACGGAAGTCATCCACGGGGTCGATATAGACATCGCCGACGGCCAGTTCGTCGTCCTGGTCGGCCCGTCGGGCTGCGGCAAGTCGACCCTGCTGCGCATGCTCGCCGGCCTCGAATCGATCACCGGCGGCGAGATCGCGATCGACGGCAAGGTGGTCAACCTGGTGCCGCCGAAGGAACGCGACATCGCGATGGTGTTCCAGAACTACGCGCTCTATCCGCACATGAGCGTGTTCGACAACATGGCATTCAGCCTCAAGCTGCGCCGCGCGCCCAAGGAGGAGATCGACCGGCGAGTCGGCCAGGCCGCGGCGATCCTCGACCTCGACAAGTACCTCGACCGCTTTCCCCGGCAGCTCTCGGGCGGCCAGCGCCAGCGTGTCGCCATGGGCCGCGCGATCGTGCGCGATCCGAAGGTCTTCCTGTTCGACGAGCCGCTGTCCAACCTCGACGCCAAGCTGCGCGTCGCCATGCGCACCGAGATCCGCGCGCTGCACCAGCGCCTGAGCTCGACCACGGTCTACGTCACCCACGACCAGATCGAGGCCATGACCATGGCCGACAAGATCGTCGTCATGAACGACGGCCGGGTCGAGCAGGTCGGCGAGCCGCTCGAGCTCTACGACCGCCCCGACAACCTCTTCGTCGCCGGCTTCATCGGCTCGCCGGCCATGAACTTCCTGGAGGGCCGCCTGGCGACCGAGGGCCGCCCCCGCTTCCTCGCCGCCGGGGACGTCAGCCTGCCGCTCGACAAGGCGCCGGCCGGCGCCCACGGCCGTCCGGTCGTGCTCGGCATCCGCCCGGAGCACCTGCAGCTGGCCACCGACGGCGCCGCCGCCGAGGTCGTGGTCGTCGAGCCGACCGGCTCCGAAACCCAGGTGGTCTGCAAGCTCGGCGGCACCGACGTGATCGCAGCCTTCCGCGAGCGCCACCGCTTCCGGCCCGGCGAGGAAATCCGGATCGCGCCGATGCCGGGCCACATCCATCTGTTCGACGCGGAGACCGGACGACGACTCGAGGCGTGAGCGCCGCCCGCTCCGAACCAAGAAGGCCAACGCCACGTCGCGGCGCGGGCCCATAACGAAGACGGGAGGAGACTGCGATGAAGTTCACCAGACGTGACGTGTTGCAGACCGGTGCCGGCCTCGCTGCCGGTGCCGTCGGCTCGAAGCTGCTCGGCGCGGGCGGCGCCTTCGCCCAGGACAGCCTGTCCTTCAAGCCCGAGGAAGGCGCCTCCCTGCGCGTCCTGCGCTGGCGCCGCTTCGTCGAGGGCGACGAGGTGCAGTGGCTCGCCAACACCAAGAAGTTCACCGAGGCGACAGGCGTCGAGGTGCGCATCGACAACGAGTCCTGGGAGGACGTGCGTCCCAAGGCGGCGGTGGCAGCCAACGTCGGCGACGGGCCGGACATCATCGTCGGTTGGTTCGACGACCCGCACCAGTACCCGGACAAGCTGGTCGACCTGACCGACCTGGCCGGCTACCTCGGCAACAAGTACGGCGGCTGGTATCCCGTCGCCGAGCGCTACGCCACGCGCGACGGCCGCTGGATCGGCCTGCCGCTGGGCGCCGCCGGCGCCTGCATGGTCTACCGCCAGTCCTGGGTCCAGGAAGCGGGCTTCGAGGAGTTCCCGCGGGACTACCAGGAAGTCCTGAAGTGCGCCCAGGCGCTCAAGAAGAACAACCGCCCGATGGGCATGGCCCTCGGCAACGCGGTCGGCGACGGCAACGGCTGGGTCCACACCATCCTGTGGGGCTTCGGCGGCAAGATGGTCGACGACAACAACGAGGTCGTGCTCAACAGCGACGAGACCGTGGCCGCCCTCGAGTACGTCAAGGAGCTCTACGAGAACTTCGTCCCGGGCACCCTGTCGTGGCTGGACTCGAACAACAACAAGGCCTTCCTCGCCGGCGAGATCAGCGCCACCAACAACGGCATCTCGGTCTACTACGCCGCCAAGATGTCCGATGACGCGGCGATGAAGGAACTGGCCAAGGACATCTACCACGTCAACATGCCGATCGGGCCGGTCGGCAAGCCGACCGAGCTGCACCTCTTCACCCAGGCGATGCTGTTCAACTACTCCAAGTACCCCAACGCGGCGAAGGAGTACCTGCGCTTCATGTGGGAGCGCGAGCAGTACGAGCCCTGGCAGCAGGCGGCGATCGGCTACATCACCCAGCCGCTGGCGGCCTACGAGCAGAACCCGATCTGGACCGAGGACCCCAAGCACACGCCCTATCGGGACTGCGTGAAGAACATGCTGTGGAACGGCTACAGCGGCGACCTGGGCTACGCCTCGGCCGTGGCGATGGCCGACTACATCGTCGTCAACATGTTCGCCGAGGCCTGCGCGGGCGACCGCTCGCCCAAGGAGGCGGCCGAGCGCGCCGCCAAGCGGGCCGAGCGCTACTACCGGGTCTGACCGAGACCCGGCGGGGGGGGGGGGGGGGGGGGGGGGGCGGCGCGGGGGCGCGGCCGCCGCTCCGCTTCCCTTCGCTTTGGAGACGACGGCCGACATGGTCGCTGAGACACGCCCCCTCTCCGGCGCCACCGCCTACCGCAGGAGCCTGTGGTCGCGGCTGATGAGCGACCGCAACTTCCTCGGCTTCTGGTTCATGGTGCCGGCGGCGGCGATCCTGCTGCTGTTTTTGGCCTGGCCGCTGATCCTCGGCGTCTGGCTGTCGATGACCGACACCACGATCGGCCGGGCCGGCCAGTTCATCGGGCTGGAGAACTTCGCCTGGCTGTCCGACGATTCGGTGTTCTGGCTATCGGTCTTCAACACCTTCCTCTACACGGTCGTCGCCAGCATCCTGAAGTTCCTGCTCGGCCTCTGGCTGGCGCTGCTGCTCAACCAGCACCTGCCGTTCAAGGCGCTGCTGCGCGCCATCGTGCTGCTGCCCTGGATCGTGCCGACCGTGCTCTCGGCGATCGCCTTCTGGTGGCTCTACGACAGCCAGTTCTCGATCCTCTCCTGGATCCTGGTCGAGGCCGGCATCATCGACACCTACATCGACTTCCTGGGCGATATGGACAATGCGCGGGCCAGCGTCATCGCCGCCAACACCTGGCGCGGGATTCCCTTCGTCGCCATCACGCTGCTGGCAGGGCTGCAGACCATCTCGCCCTCGCTGCACGAGGCGGCGACGATCGACGGCGCCAACTCCTGGCAGCGCTTCCGCTACGTCACGCTGCCGCTGCTGACGCCGATCATCGCCGTGGTCATGACCTTCTCGGTGCTCTTCACCTTCACCGACTTCCAGCTGATCTACGTGCTGACCCGCGGCGGCCCGCTGAACGCGACGCACCTGATGGCGACGCTGAGCTTCCAGCGCGCGATCCCCGGGGGTCAGCTCGGCGAGGGCGCGGCGATCGCCGTCGCCATGATCCCCTTCCTGCTGTCGGCCATCCTGTTCAGCTACTTCGGCCTGCAGCGCCGGCGCTGGCAGCAGGGCGGCAAGGACTGAGAGGCCAGCGAAGCACGCCATGTCACAGGTCACCCCGCAGCGAGCCACCGAGACCGCCGTCGCCCGGGACGGGCCGCGGCGCAAGACGCGCGGCGGCGACGGCGGCGAGGGCATGGACTACCTGGTGTCCCTGCCGCGCCGGGTGGTGACGGTCTACCTGCCCCTGCTGGTCTTCCTGTTCGTGCTGCTCTTCCCGTTCTATTGGATGACCATCACGACCTTCAAATCCAACGAGGAGCTCTACAACTTCCGGGATTTCAGCCCCTTCTGGGTGGTCCAGCCGACGCTGGCCAACATCGAGAAGCTGTTCTTCGAGACCAGCTATCCGACCTGGCTGTGGAACACCATGCTGGTCTCGGTGGTCGCGACCTTCATCTCGCTGTTCTGCGCGGTCTGCGCCGCCTACGCGATCGAGCGCCTGCGCTTCCAGGGCTCGCGGCTGGTCGGCATGGGCATCTTCCTGGCCTACCTGGTGCCGCCCTCGATCCTGTTCATTCCGCTGGCCACCATCGTCTTCGCCTACGGCCTGTTCGACAGCACGCTGGCGCTGATCCTGACCTACCCGACGATCCTGATCCCCTTCTGCACCTGGCTGCTGATGGGCTACTTCCGCTCGATCCCCTACGAGCTCGAGGAATGCGCCCTGATCGACGGCGCCTCACGCCTGCAGATCCTGATCAAGATCGTGCTGCCGCTCGCCGTGCCCGGGATCATCTCGGCCGGCATATTCGCCTTCACGCTGTCGTGGAACGAGTTCATCTACGCCCTGACCTTCATCTCCTCCTCAGAGAACAAGACCGTGCCGGTCGGCGTCATCACCGAGCTGGTCGAGGGCGACGTCTACCACTGGGGCTCGCTGATGGCCGGCGCCCTGATGGGCTCCCTGCCGGTCGCGATCCTCTATTCCTTCTTCGTCGAGTACTACGTTTCCAGCATGACCGGTGCGGTCAAGGAATAGCGCCCGCCAGGAACTGGCCGAGACGGTTCGCGACGGGATCGACGGGCCGAGCCGGCCCGTCGTTCGCCCTCAGCTCGCCAGCCTGCGCAACGCCCGGCCGAGCAGCTCGGTGCCGGCGGCGACGTCGGCCCAGTCGGTCCACTCCTCGGGGGCGTGGCTGACGCCACCGCGCGAGGGCACGAAGATCAGGCCGGCCGGGCAGAGGCTCAAGAGCGTCTGGGCGTCGTGCCCGGCACCACTCGGCATCGTCAGGGCCGGGCGCCCCAGGGCCTCGGCCTCCTCCTGCAGCAGGGCGATCAGGCACGGGTCGCAGGCGGTCGGCGCGAGGCGCCCCTGGTCGAGGATCGAGAGGCCGAGCCCCTGGCCCGCGGCGGCAGCGGCCAGCTCGTCGCGGCAGGCCGCGGCGAGACGGTCCAGCACCGCCTCCTCGAGATCGCGCACGATCAGGGAGAACTCGGCCTGCCCGGGGATCGTGTGAGGGTAGCCCGGCTGCAGCTCGACCCGCCCGACCGTGATCCGGCTCTCGGGCCCGCCGGCCCGCTCGATCAGCGCGGGAATGCCGGCGGCGAAGGCGGCGAGGCCGGCGAAGGCGTCGGCGCGCAGCGCCATCGGCGTGGTCCCAGAATGGTTGGCCCGCCCAGAGAGGCGGACCGTCCAGTTGATGACGCCCGAGATGCCCTCGACGATGCCGAGCGGCAGGCCGCGCGCCTCGAGCAGCGGGCCCTGCTCGACATGGAGCTCGAGAAAGGCCGCGACGGAGCCCTTCGGCCGCGCCGCCGCCAGGGCCCCCTCGACGCTCAGGCCGTTGGCCGCCAGGGCATCGACGAGGCGCTCGCCGCCGTCGCTGACCGCCGCCTCGATCCAGTCGGCGGTCAGCCGGCCCGCGAGCGCCTGGGCCCCGAACATGCCGCCGAAGCGGCCTTCCTCCTCGGCCGTCGCGACGACCTCGAGAGGACGGGCCGGCTCGAAGCCCGACTCCTTGAGGGCGCGCACGCACTCCAGGGCGGCGCAGGCGCCGAGCGCGCCGTCGAACAGGCCGCCCTCGGGCACCGTGTCGAGGTGCGAGCCGGCCATGACGCGGGGGCCCTCGCCGGCGTGCCAGAGGCCGCAGACGTTGCCGGCGCCGTCCATCGCGGCCTCGAGGCCGGCCTCGCGCAACCGCTCCAGGAACCAGGCGCGCCCGGCCATGTCGGCCGCCGAGAAGCTGACCCGGTTGATGCCGGGGCGCGCCGAGCGTCCGAAGTCCGCCAAGGTCTCCAGGTCCGAGCGCAGCCGCTCCAGGTCGATGTCCAAGCCTTCCCTCCCTGCGCCGGCTCGCGATCCGTGTATCCTCACACAAGACAATTCATCATGATAAATCACTATACAAGCCCGATTGGTGCGTACTAGCATTCTTGGAGGCGCCCGCAGCGCCGCGGGGCAGAGAACAGGGAGCAGGACCATGAAGCGCATTGCAGGCGCCCTGGCGGGCGCATTCTTCGCGGCGGCGCTGGCCGGCGTGCCGGCCCAGGCGCAGACGCCGCCGGGCGTGCTGATCGTCGGGCAGATCGCCGAACCCAAGTCGCTCGACCCGCAGGCGGTGACCGCGGTCAACGACTTCCGGATCCTGATGAACCTCTACGACGGCCTGGTCCGCTACAAGGACGGCACCCTGGAAGTCGAGCCGGCGCTGGCCGAGTCCTGGACCATCAGCGAGGACGGCACGACCTATACCTTTGCCCTGCGCGAAGACGTGACCTTCCACGACGGCACCCCCTTCGACGCCGAGGCCGTCAAGTTCGCCTTCGAGCGCATGCTCGACGAGAGCCATCCCCAGCACGACACCGGGCCCTTCCCGCTGGCCTTCTTCTTCTCGGCGGTGGAGAGCGTCACCGCCGAGGACAGCCACAGCGTCGTCTTCCAGCTGAAGGAGCCCTACGCGCCCTTCCTGTCGAACTTGGCCTACCCGACCGGACTGATCCCCTCGCCCAGCGCGATCGAGGCCGAGGGCAAGGACTTCGGCCGCAACCCGGTCGGCACCGGCGCCTTCCGGTTCGAGGAATGGGACAGCAACACCAAGGTCGTGGCGACGCGCAACGCCGACTACTGGGACGGGCCGCCGGCGCTGGAGGCCGTCGTCTTCCGGCCGATCACCGACGCCAACACCCGCGTCGCCGAGATGCTGTCGGGCGGCATCGACGTCATGGTCGAGGTGCCGCCGGACAACGTCGCGACCTTCACCGACGACGGCGGCTTCGCGCTGCACGAGCAGGCCGGCCCGCACCTCTGGTTCCTGATCCTGAACGTCAAGGAGGGCCCCTTCGCCGACAAGCGGGTGCGCCAGGCGGCGAACTACGCGATCGACAAGCGGGCGCTGGTCGAGAACGTGCTGCAGGGCACCGCCGAGATCGCCGCCGGACCGACCCCGCCGGCCTTCTCCTGGGCCTACAACGAGGCGCTCGAGCCCTACCCGCACGACCCGGACAAGGCCCGCGCCCTGCTCGCCGAGGCCGGCGCCGAGGGTGCCGAGCTGACGATGTACGTGACCCAGGGCGGCTCGGGCATGCTCGATCCCGTGCCGATGGGCTCGGCGATCCAGGCGGATCTCGCCGAGGTCGGCCTCGAGGTCGAGATCGAGAGCTACGAGTGGAACACCTTCCTCGGCAAGGTCAATCCGGGCCTCGAGGGCAAGGCCGACATGGCTCAGATGGCCTGGATGACCAACGATCCCGACACCCTGCCCTACCTGGCACTGCGCAGCGACGCCATGCCCGACCAGGGCGGCTTCAACTCGGGCTACTATTCAAATCCCGAGGTCGACGCGCTGCTCGAGCAGGCCCGCCGCTCGACCGAGCAGTCGGAGCGCGCGGCGCTCTACAAGCAGATGCAGGAGATCGTCCGGGAGGACGCGCCCTGGGTCTTCGTCGCGAACTGGAAGCAGAACGCCGTGACCAGCGAGCGGGTCGAGGGCTTCACGCTGCAGCCCTCCTTCTTCCTGCTGCTGCACGAGGTGAGCAAGTCCTGAGGGTATGACGGGCTGCCTGGCCGGATGAACCCGCAAGCGCTGCCACTCCCCTTGGCGTCCTCCCTCTCCGCCCCCTTGGGGGGGGAGAGGGTCGGGGAGAGGTGGGGCCTGCGGCCGGCAACAGCCCGCCTAGCCTGCCGCGATGGCCGGATCCCCCCACCTCTCCCTGCCCTCTCCGCCCCCCGGGGCGGAGAGGGGACACCGGGTGGCTGGCCCGCCGCACCGCGAGGAGGCAGGCCCATGACCTACGTCGCCAAGCGCCTGCTGGCCATGATCCCGATCCTGCTCGGGCTCACCGTCATCGTCTTCCTGATGATGGCGCTGATCCCGGGCGACCCGGCGACGGCGATCCTCGGCTCCTACGCGACCCCGGACAACGTCGAGCGGCTGAACCGCCAGCTCGGCCTCGACCGCCCGCTCCACGAGCAGTACCTGATCTGGCTCGGCAACATACTGGAGGGCGACTTCGGCCGCTCCTACTCGCTCAACCGCCCGGTCGCCGACGAGGTCCTGGAGCGCTTCTCGGCGACCCTCCTGCTGGCCGGCGCGGCGCTGCTGCTCTGCTCGGTCTTCGGCCTGCTGGCCGGCACCCTCTCGGCGGTCCGGCAGTTCGGCTGGACCGACAGGATCGTCACCCTGCTGGTGCTGATCGGCATCTCGATGCCCTCCTTCTGGCTCGGCCTGCTGATGATCCTGCTGTTCGCCGTGACCCTGCAGTGGCTGCCGGCGAGCGGCATGGTCGCGATCTACGGCGGCGGCGGTCCCCTCGACATCCTGACCCACCTGGTGCTGCCGGCCTTCACCCTGGCGGTGGTCGCGACGGGCGTGATCGCGCGCCTGACCCGCGCCTCCATGCTCGAGGTCCTGCGCCAGGACTACATCCGCACGGCCCGCGCCAAGGGCCTGCCGGAGCGCCGGGTGATCTGGCGCCACGCCTTCAAGGCGGCGCTGGTCACGGTGATCCCGGTGATCGGCATCCAGGCCGGCTTCGTCCTCGGCGGCGCGGTCTACATCGAGACGGTGTTCCAGTGGCCCGGGGTCGGCGCCATGCTGGTCAAGGCGATCTCGACCCGCGACCTGCTGCTGGTCCAGGGCGGCGTGCTGGTGGTGGCCGCCAGCTACGTGCTGTTCAACCTGGCGGCCGACCTGCTGCAGGCCGCGCTCGACCCGAGGCTGAAGGGATGACCGCCGCGGCCGAGGCCGGCCGGGCGCAACCGCCGCGGCGCGACCGCAGCCGGCCAAGCGCCTGGCGGCTGCTCCTGAACAACCGGCTGGCCGCGGCCGGCCTGCTGCTGCTGGCACTGGTCCTGCTGCTGGCGCTGGCGGTGCCGCTGCTGCCCCTGCAGCCGCCCGACGCGACGGCGCCGGCCGACCGCCTGCTGCGGCCCTTCACCGAGGGCCATTTGCTGGGCACCGACGAGCTCGGCCGCGACCTGCTCTCGCGCCTGCTCTGGGGCACGCGGGTCAGCCTGGCGGTCGGCCTGTCCGCGACCCTGATCGCCGCCTTCTTCGGCTCGCTGATCGGCCTGGTCGCGGGCTACGCCGGCGGCCGCCTCGACGGCCTGCTGATGCGCGGCATCGACCTCGTCATGGCCTTTCCCTACATCCTGCTGGCGCTCGGCATCGTCGCCGTGCTCGGCCCCGGCCTGCTCAACGCCCTCTACGCCATCGCCGTCGTCAACATCCCCTTCTTCGCGCGCAACATCCGCGGCGTCACCCTGGGCCTGGCGCGGCGCGAGTTCGTCGATGCGGCGCGCCTGTCGGGCAAGAGCCACCTGCTGATCGTCACCAGCGAGATCCTGCCCAACGTGCTGCCGGTCGTCGTCGTCACCATGTCGACGACGCTGGGCTGGATGATCCTGGAGACCGCCGGCCTCTCCTTCCTCGGGCTCGGCGCGCAGCCGCCCCAGGCCGACCTCGGCTCCATGCTCGGCGAGGGGCGCAAGCTGCTGTTCACCGCGCCCCACGTCTCGGTGATCCCGGGCCTGATGATCTTTCTCGTGGTGATGTCGATCAACCTGCTGGGCGACGGCATCCGCGATGTCCTCGACCCGCGCCTCAAGTCCGGTGCCCTGGCGCGCCCCTCGGCGCGTACAGAGGTCCGGCGCGAGCGCGTGCCGCCGGCGCCCGCATCGGGCGCCCTGGTCGAGGTCACGGGCCTGGAGACCCACTTCCATGTCGGCCGCGAGGTCTACCGTGCGGTCGACGGCGTCGACTTCCGGCTGGCGCCCGGCGAGTGCCTCGGCCTGGTCGGCGAGTCCGGCTCCGGCAAGTCGGTGACCGCGCTGTCCCTGGCCGGCCTGGTGGCGAGCCCGCCGGGGCGCAACGTCGGCGGCCGCATCGACTTCGAGGGCCGCGACCTGCTGGCGGCCTCAGATGCCGAGATCCGGGCCCTGCGCGGCGACAAGCTGTCCCACGTCTTCCAGGACCCGCTGGCGACCCTGCATCCCCTGTTCACCGTGGGCGAGCAGATCGTCGAGGCGATCCGCGCGCACCAGCCCCTGTCGCGCGCCGCGGCCCGGGCCCGGGCCGCCGAGCTGCTCGGCTTGGTGCGCATCCCCAATCCTTCGGCGCGCCTGGATGCCTACCCCCACGAGCTGTCGGGCGGCATGCGCCAGCGCGTCTCGATCGCCATGGCCCTGGCCAACGACGCGCGCCTGCTGATCGCGGACGAGCCGACGACGGCGCTCGACGTCACGGTGCAGGCCCAGGTGCTAAAGCTGCTCGACGGGCTGCGCAGCGAGCGCGACACGGCGGTGCTGTTCATCACCCACGACTTCGGCGTGGTTTCGGAGCTCTGCGACCGCATCGCCGTCATGTATGCCGGACGCATCGTCGAGACCGGCGCGACCGAGGCGGTGATGGCCGCCCCGGCCCACCCCTACACCCGCATGCTGATCGACTGCGTGCCGGTGCTCGGCGAGCCGGGGCGCCGGCTCGACGCGATCCCCGGCCTGCCGCCGCCGGTCAACCGCCTGCCCGAGGGCTGCGCCTTCGCCGAGCGCTGCCCGCGCGCCGAGGCCGACTGCCGCCAGGGGGCCATCCCGCTCGACCCCCTCTCAGGGGCGGCCGGCCGGGACCGCGCCGTGCGCTGCCTGCATCCGGTCGGCGCCGAGGCCGTCCGATGAGCGGCGCGATCCTCGAGGTCCGCGACCTTGAGCGCCGCTTCGGCGGCGGCCGGGACCTGCTCGGCCGCCCGAAGCCGGCGGTCCACGCCCTGCAGGGCATCTCCTTCGACCTGCGCGAGGGCGAGACGCTGGGCATCGTCGGCGAGTCGGGTTGCGGCAAGTCGACCCTGGCGCGCCTGCTGGTCGGCCTCGACCGGCCGAGCGGCGGCACCATCCGGCTCCAGGGCCGCGACGTCACCGCCCTGGCCGGCCGGGAGCCGCGCGCCCTGGCGCGGGTCGTTCAGTACGTCTTCCAGGATCCTGTCTCCTCGCTCAACCCGCGCAAGACGATCCGGGCCACCCTGGAGGCGCCGATGCTCCACCTGCTCGGCCTCGACCGGGCGGCGCGGCGTCGGCGCCTCGAGGAGCTGATGGAGGCGGTCAGACTCAGGAGCGAGTTCCTCGACCGCTACCCGCACGAGTTCTCGGGCGGCCAGGCCCAGCGCATCGGCATCGCCCGGGCGCTGGCCGCCGAGCCGCGCGTGATCGTGCTCGACGAGCCGGTCTCGGCGCTCGACGTGTCGGTCCAGGCGCAGGTGCTCAACCTGCTCGACGACCTGAAGCAGCGCTTCGGCCTGACCTACCTCTTCATCAGCCACGACCTCTCGGTGATCGAGAGCGTCAGCGACCGCATCGCGGTGCTCTACTTCGGCCGTCTCGCCGAGTTCGCCGGGCGCGCGGCGCTCTTCGCCGAGCCGCGCCATCACTACACCCGTCTGCTGCTCGCCTCGGCCCCGGTGCCGGGCCGCCGTTCGGTGCGGGCGGAAGAGGCGCTTGCCGAGCTGCCCGATCCGCTCGATCCTCCCCCGGGCTGCGCCTTCGCGCCGCGCTGCCCGCGGTCCGAGGCCGACTGCCTCCAGCGGATCCCGCAGCCGGAGGACGGCGCCCGGCGCGACGGCGGCGCGCTCCATCTGGCCGCCTGCCTGCATCCGGCGAGCGGCCCCCTACCCCCCGCCTCGCCATGAAGAGGAACGAGCGGCCGATGAGCCTCCAGGACGAGCCCGCCGGGACCCTGCAGCGATCCGAGCTGGCGCCGGTGCCGCCGCCGGCGGCGCCGCTGCCGGGGGCCCGACGGCTGAAGCGCACCGACGCGATCGCCGAGGCGGTCAAGGACTGGATCGTGCTCAACGCGCTCAGGCCCGGCGACCGCCTGCCCCAGGAGAAGGCCCTGATGGCGCAGTTCAAGGCGTCGAAGGGCACGATTCGCGAGGCGCTGAAGGCTTTGGAGACGCAAGGCCTGATCCGCAGCCGCACAGGCCCCGGCGGCGGCGCCTTCGTCGCCGAGCAGAGCGGCGAGCACGCCATGGCGCTGCTCGCCAACTACTTCTTCTTCCGCCAGCCCTCGATCCGCGACATCTACGCCCTGCGCAAGCGCCTGGAGCCGGACCTGGCGGCGAGCCTGGCAGGCCAGCTGGGGGAGGACGACTTCCGCCGGCTCGAGGCAACCATGCGGCTCTACGACCACCCGCCGGCGACGACCGGCGAGGAGTACCAGCAGCGCCTGGCCGAGCTGGAATTCCACGGCATCCTGGCCGAGCTCTGCCCGAACCCGGCGCTCGGCTTCATCTGCCGCTTCCTGCAGACGCTGCTGGCCAACCTGACGATCTGCCGCCGGATCTACGACATCCCCAATCCCGAGCTGCGCGATGCCGGCCTCAGCTACCAGATCCGCCTGCTGCGCGCCCTCAAGTCGGGCGACGCCGAGACGGCCAGCGCCGTCATGCACGAGCACATGTGCGCCGCCGAACGCTACATGGAATCCTGCGAGGCCGAGTTCCGGAGCGGCTTCCTGAAGCTGTGACGGGTTCGCCCGCTATGCCGCGACCGGGCCGACCGGAAGATCGGCCGGCAGTCTCGGCCGACTCGGCCATTCGGATCGAGTGCCGCGCGGGACCGGCCGGAACCGTCGCCGCCGGCGAGCCGTTGGCCCGAGAGCGCAGGAGACAGCGGCATGACGGAGCCCCTGGTCACGGTCTTCGGCGGCACCGGCTTCCTCGGCCGCCGGGTCGTCGCCCGCCTGCTCCGGGCGGACGCTGGCGTGCGGGTCGCCAGCCGGCACCCCGGGAAGGCCCGCGCGCTCTTCGGCACGCCGCCGAGGCTGGAGGCGGTCGCGGCGGATATCGCCAGCGAGGCGCAGGTCGCCACAGCCGTGGCCGGCGCGAGCGGCGTCGTCAACGCGGTCAGCCTCTACGTCGAGGGCGGCGGTGCGACCTTCCACGCGATCCACGTCGAGGCGGCCAGACGCTTGGCCAGGGCCGCGCGCGAGGCGGGCGTGGGACGGCTGGCGCAGCTGTCGGGCATCGGCGCCGATCCACGATCCGAGTCGCCCTACATCCGCAGCCGCGGCGAGGGCGAGGCGGCCGTGCGGGCCGCCTTTCCGGAGGCGACGGTCCTGCGCTCGGCGGTGATGGCCGGGCGGGACGACAGCCTGGTGGTGCCGCTGGCCGGGCTGCTGCGCCGCTTTCCCGCCTTCGCCCTCTTCGGTGGCGGCCAGACGCGCCTGCAGCCGGCCTGGGTCGAGGACGTCGCCGAAGCGGTCGCCCGCAGCGTCGCGGGCCAGGAACCGCCGCCGGCGGGCCTCCTGGAGCTGGGCGGGGCGGAGGTCCTGAGCTACCGGGCGCTGATCGAGGCGATCTGCCGGCGGATCGGCCGCCGGCCGCTGCTGCTGCCGCTGCCCTTCGCGGCCTGGCAGCGCCTCGCCTGGCTGGCCGAGCGGCTGCCCGAGCCGCCGATCACGCGCAACCAGGTCGAGCTGATGCGGTTCGACAATGTCGTCTCCGGCGCGCTGCCCGGCTTCGCCGACCTGGGGCTCGCGCCCCGCGGCCTCTCGTCGCTGCTGCCGGAGATCCTGGACGGCGCCGGCTGACAAGCGGCTGCGGGGCCGCCATCATGGGCGACATGTCGACGAGGCCACCCTACCTGCCCTTCACCGAGGGCCCCTGGCGCATGACCATGGGGCTGCTCGCGATGAAGCCCCAGGACTGGATCGAGATCGACCGGGAGTACGAGAGCTACCTGGCCGAAAAGCGCCGCCTGCTGGCCGAGCGGCGCGATGCGGTCTTCGCGACCCTGCCCGGCTCGGAGGCGGCGACGCGCGAGCTGCAGGACAACCTGGCCGGCTTCCTGGCCGAGCGCTTCCCCGAGCGCTTCCGGCTCGAGGGCCGCCTCCTGCGCCGGCTCACGGACGGGGAGGCCTGGGATCTCGACGACCCATCGGAGCACCCGCTGGCCCGCGCCGGCCTGTGGGTGCAGGAGGACTTCTGCGTCCTGGAATCGGCGGGCCCCGGCGAACCCTACGTGCTGACCGCCGCGACCCTGTCGTTCCCGACGCGCTGGAAGCTGGCCGACAAGATCGGCCGCCCGCTGCTGGCGATCCACGCTCCCGTGCCCGGCTACGCCGAGCGGCTCGGCCGGCCGGTCGACCGCTTCTTCGAGAAGCTGGCTCCGGAGCGGCCGGTCTGGCGGATCAACTGGTCGCTGACCGACGAGCCGACGCTGTTCCAGCCCGAGGGCCACGGCCGCAAGGAGGCCGACCCCTCGATCACGGCCGAGAACGCCGGCGAGCGGGTCTGGCTGCGCGTCGAGCGCCAGACCCTGCGGCGCCTGCCGTCGAGCGGCGCCGTCATCTTCGGCATCCGCATCTACCGCCACCCGCTGTCGAGCCTCGCCGCGGCCCCGGAGGCGGCGGGCCACCTGGCGCGCTGGCTCGGCGAGCTGCCCGAGGATCTGGCGCGCTACAAGTCCCTCCCGGTCTTCGGGGTGGCGGCGCGCGCCTATCTCCAGAAGCTCGCCTGTGTAGAGGCGTGACGCTTTCCGGGGGCCGAAATCCGCCTTTTCTGGGGATAACGGGCGGGATAAGTGAGAAATCTGTGGAAAGCCGGGGAACCTTCAGCGCGCCTGCGATTCTCTCGCAGCGATTTCTGCGGCCTGCCGCTGCTCGTCGCTGAGCAACGGGGCGACCTCGGCGACCAGGCCCTCGGCCGCCGCGACACCGGCGTCTTGGGCCCGCAGCAGCCAAAGGTAGGCGCTTGCCGCATCCGGCGGGCTGGCGCGCAGGGCCAGTAGCGCGCGGTTCAGCGCCGCCTGGGGAAGGCCGTCTCGGAAGGCCTGCTCGTAGAGCCGGGCGGCCTCGGTTTCGTCCGCCGCGACGCCCTGCCCGGTCTCGTGGAGAACCGCCAGATTGTAGGCCGCCGGGGCGATCCCGCCCTCGGCCGCGGCCCGGAACCATTGCGCCGCCGCCGCATGGTCCGGCGGGCTGATCTGGCCGAGCAGCACGCCGAGCCTGAACTGGGCCGCAGGCTGGCCGTTTTCCGCCGCCATGCGGTACCAGTGCAGGGCCTGCGCGCGGTCGACCGGCGTGCCGATGCCGCGCTCGTGCATGGCGCCGGCCAGCGCCTGCGCCTCGGCGTCGCCGCGCACCCCGCGGTGCTCGTACCAGTCGACGCCCAGGCGCTCGTTCCAGGGCAGCAGCTCCCACAGCGGGTCGCGCGCCATGCCGGGACCGGCCGACAGGCACAGCGCGGCGAGCAGCAGCGCGCCGATCGGCCAGCCTCTGGTCAAGGTCGCCTGGAAATCGAAAAGGCTCGAGCCGGACCGCGCGCCGCGCCGACCGCGCCGCCGCCGGATGCCCGATCCGTGACACTGCTTCGCATCGGACCCCCCTGTCCCCCGCCAGAGCGACTTATGCCCCATGCGGCCGTTGTGTGACAAGACGAGGTCGAAACCGCAGAAGAGCCGGGGTGACGGCCCTAACGCCGGACGTCGATGACCGTGCGTCCCTGCACCCGGCCGGCGAGGATCGCCTCGGCCAGCGCCGGCAGGTCGGCGAGGCCGGCCTCGCCGGTCATGGCGTCGAGCTTGTCGAGCGGCAGGTCGGCGACCAGGCGGTTCCAGGCCTCGATCCGGTCGGCATAGGGCCGCATCACCGAGTCGATGCCGAGCAGGCGCACGCCGCGCAGCAGGAAGGGCAGCACCGTGGTGTCCAGCCTGTTGCCGCCGGCGAGGCCGACGGCGGCGACCGCACGGCCGTAACCCATCTGGCTCAGCAGGTGCGCCAGGGTCGTGCCGCCGACCGCGTCGATGCAGCCGGCCCAGCGCTCGCTATCGAGCGGTCGGGCCGGCGGCTCGGCCAGCTCGGCGCGCTCGAGGATCTCGGCGGCGCCGAGCTGCTTCAGGTAGCCGTGGCTTGCGGCCCGTCCGGTCGAGGCGGCGACGCGGTAGCCGAGCCGGGCCAGGAGCGCGACGGCGACCGAGCCGACGCCGCCGGCGGCGCCGGTGACCAGCACCGGCAGGTCGCCGCCCGGCGCCAGGCCGTGGCGCTCCAGCTCGAGGACCGCCAGCATCGCCGTTAGGCCGGCGGTGCCGATCGCCATGGCCCGGCGGGCGGTCAGCCCCTCCGGCAGCGGCACCAGCCAGTCCGCCCTGACCCGAGCCTTGCCGGCGTAGCCGCCCCAGTGCGTCTCGCCGACCCGCCAGCCGGTCAGCACGACCTTGTCGCCCGGCCGATAGCGCGGATCCTCGCTCGCCTCGACCGTGCCGGCGAAGTCGACGCCGGGGACGTGGGGATAGCGGCGGACAAGGCGGCCGATGCCCTGCAGGATCATGCCGTCCTTGTAGTTCAGCGTCGAATACTCGACGGCGACCGTGACCTCGCCCGCCGGCAGGGCCGACTCCTCGAGCTCGACCAGGCGGCCGGCGACCTTGCCCTCGCTCTCCTCGAGCAGGTGCGCGGCAAAGCTCATGGCAGCTCCTCCCCCTCCTCGACCGGGTCCTCGTCCTCCTCCGGCAGCCATTCCTGGAGGACCAGCTCCAGGGTGATGCCGATGGGATTGGCGCCGCGCACGAAGCGCCCGCCGTAGATCCGCGCCTCTGCGTCGGCGATCGTGCCCTGCAGGTAGGCGTGGGGTCGGCCGTTGTCGTCGGTGCGCAGCTCGCCCGCCAGGGTCAGGATCTCGATGTCCGGCCCCTCCACCGTGGTGACGCCGGCGTGCTCGCCGGAGCCGTAGCCGAGCGCAGCGTCGACCAGTGAGCCGATGCCCGAGCGCAGGGTCGCGTAGCGCAGGCCGGACTCGCCCGCGGCCCGCTCGATGCCCTCGACCAGGTCCTGGTTCGGCTTCAGCCGGATCGCGACGAGCCGGCCCTGCCGGCCGGCCTCGAACTGGGTCTCGTGGTCCATCAGGTGCCCTCCACGGGCTGCAGCAGGGTACGGTCGGTCTCGGCGTCGTGGACGGCGAAGAAGCCGGCCCCGGCCAGGGCGAGGACCTGCAGAACCAGGCCGTCGGCGCCGACCCGGCAGCCGGCGGGCACCAGCGCGCCGCCCTCGAGGCGCCCGCTCCGATCGACGACCGTGGCGCGGCAGCGCAGGCAGGCCCCTCCTTCGGCGTCGCGCCCGAGAATGCCGGCGCCGCCGACCAGGGTCGCCGCTCCTTCGAGCTTTCGCGGCCCGGCCGGCTCCGCCGGCCCGCCGCCCAGGGAGTCGGAAACCTCGAGCTCCAGGCGGTCGAAGCTGCCGCTCAGCAGCTGCAGGGCGGCCTGCTCGACGCCGCGCGCCTGCAGCGCAGCGATCAGGGCGGCCCCGAGCTCGGCGCCCGGCGGCAGGGCGATCCGCCACTCGCCGCCCGAGCGGCCCCGGGCGATCACGCGACGCGGCTCGGTCGGCCGGCCCGGGTGCTTGATCAGCCTCACGGCGCGCTGGCCCCGGCCAGCTCGCCGCGCTCGGCCAGGGCCTGGCGCACGAGATGCTTCGGCACCTTGCCGTAGCCCGACTTCGGCAGGGCGTCCCAGAAGAACACCCGGCGCGGCCACTTGTACTTGGCCAGGCGGTTTTCCAGGAAGCCAAGCAGCTCGGCCTCCTCGGCCCGGGCGCCCTCGGCGAGCACGACGACGGCGACGCCCGATTCGCCCCAGGCCGGATCGGGCACGCCGAGCACCGCGACCTCGGCGACCGCCGGATGGGCCAGCAGCACCTCCTCGGCCTCGCGTGGATAGACGTTCGAGCCGCCGGAGATGTACATGTCCGAGGCGCGCCCGGTGATGTAGAGGTAGCCGGCCTCGTCGAGCTGGCCGAGGTCGCCGGTGTGAAACCAGCCATCCTTCAGGGCCTTGGCGTTGGCCTCGGGATTGTCGTGGTAGCCGGCGAAGACGGCGGGCCCGCGCACGCAGATCTCGCCGTCCTGGCGCGGGCCCAGGCGTCGGCCCTCGGCGTCCTTGACGGCGATCTCCATGCCGGTGCGTGGGAAGCCGCAGGAGCCGACGCGCATGCGGTTGTCGTCCAGGTGATGCTCGCGCGGCGGCAGCACCGTGATGTTGCCGGTGACCTCGCCCAGGCCGTAGTACTGCACCAGGCAGGGCCCGAGCTTCTCCAGGGCGTGGCGCTGGTCCTCGCGGTACATCGGCGCGCCGGCGTAGATCACGTACTTCAGCGAGGAATGGTCGTGGCGGTCGACCGCCGGGTGGCGGGCCAGGCGGTTCAGGATCACCGGCACGGTGAACATGTTGGTGATGCGCTGCTCCTCGACCAGGCGCCAGGCCGCCGCCTCGTCGAAGGAGGTGCCGGGCAGCAGCACCGAGCGGACGCCGCGCGCGACCTGGGGCAGCATGTGCACGCCGGCGCCATGCGACAGCGGCGCCACGACCAGCGAGGCGTCGGCCTCGGTCGTGTCCGGCATCAGGTCGGCGAGGTGGTTGACCGTGACGAAGGCGAGCTGGCCGTGGGTCAGGACGCCGGCCTTGGGGCGGCCCGTGGTGCCCGAGGTGTAGAAGAACCAGCAGGGGTCGTTCCGCCCGACCTCGGCCTCCCAGGAGCCCGCGCCCCCACCCTCCTCGACCATGCCCTCCTCGACCAGCGCCTCGTAGGAGACCTGCCCCGCGCCGGGCTCGCCGATCACGACCGTCAGGGCGAGCGCCTCCGAGGCCTCGGCGACCGCCTCGGCATGCCCGGGGAAGGCGTCCTCGAGGATCATCGCCCGGGCCCCGGAATGGGCGCCCAGGTAGGCGACCTCCGAGGGCGTCAGGCGGACGTTGGTCGGGACCCAGACGGCGCCCAGCTTGAAGGCGGCCCAGGCGCTCTCGAACAGCTGGTTGGAGTTGCGGGCGTGGACCAGGATCCGGTCGCCCTTGCCGAGGCCGCGCGCCTTCAGGGCCGCGACCAGGGCGTCGACCCGCCGGTCGAGCTCGGCCCAGGTCCACTGCCGCTCGCCCCAGACCAGGCCGACCCGCTCGGGCAGGCGGCGCGCCGTGTCCGACAGCAGCCGCCCCAGGTTCATCACGTCGCCCATGGGACGTCGCTCCTCCGTCCGATCCCGGTCGCCTCCAGACCCGGCGCCTCGACCCGCTACTTCAGCGGCTCCAGGATCGAGACGTAGTTGGCGACGGCGGCGCCGCCCATGTTGAAGATGCCGCCGAGGCGCGCGTCCTTGACCTGCATGCCCTCGGCCTTGCCCATCAGCTGCATCGAGGTCATGACGTGCATCGAGACGCCGGTCGCGCCGATCGGATGGCCCTTGGACTTGAGGCCGCCCGAGGGGTTGACCGGCAGCCGGCCGTCCTTGCGGGTCCAGCCCTCCAGGACCGCCCGCGCGCCCTGGCCGCGCGGCGTCAGGCCCATGGCCTCGTACTCCAGCAGCTCGGCGATGGTGAAGCAGTCGTGGGTCTCGACCAGCGAGAGGTCGGAGAGCGCGGTGCCGGCCTCGGCGTGGGCCCGCTTCCAGGCCACCTCGCAGCCCTCGAACAGCACGATGTCGCGCTTCGACAGCGGCAGGTAGTCGTTGACCTGCACGGCGGCGCGGAACTTGACCGCCTTGTCCAGGGTGCGCGCCGTCTCCTCGTCGGCCAGCACCAGCGCCGCTGCGCCGTCGGAGACCAGCGAGCAGTCGGTGCGCTTCAGCGGGCCGGCGACATAGGGGTTCTTTTCCGAGACGTTGCGGCAGAAGTCGTAGCCGAGATCCTTGCGCATCTGCGCCCAGGGGTTCTCGACACCGTTGGCGTGGTTCTTGGCGGCGATCGCGGCCAGCGCGTCCGACTGGTCGCCGTGGCGCTGGAAGTACTGGTTGGCGATGACCCCGAAGACCCCGGCGAAGCCGCCCTCGATCTCGCTCTCCTCCTTGAGGTAGGAGGCCTTGAGCAGGGTCTTGCCGATCTCCGGCCCGGGCAGCGCCGTCATCTTCTCGACGCCGACGACCAGCACGAAGCGCCCCTGGCCGGCCGCGATGGTCTTGAGGCCCTGGTGGATCGCCGCCGAGCCGGTCGCGCAGGCGTTCTCGACGCGCGTCGCCGGCTTGAAGCGGAAGTCCGGGGAGGTCTGCAGCACCAGCGAGGAGGGGAAGCCCTGGGGCGAGAAGCCCTCGTTGTAGGTGCCGAGCACGATCTCGTCGATGTCGCCGGGCTCCAGCCCGGCGTCGGCGACGGCCTGGGTCGCGACCTTGGCGATCAGCGACTCGACGTCCTCCCCCTCGTGCTTGCCGAAGGGCGTGTGCGCCCAGCCGACGATGCAGGAACTGGTCATGGCGTGGCCTTCCTCGCTCGGTTCTTCTATGAGTCGGTCCCTGATATAGCGGCGCGGCCGGGCCTTCGCCAGAGCCGGGCCGCCCGCAGCAGGGGAGCGCCGCCATGGTGCGCGAGGCAGAGGCAATCCGGCTGCGCCCGGCCGAGACTGGGGAAGCCGCGGCGCTGAGCACCCTGGCGCTGCGCTCCAAGGCGGTCTAGGGCTACGACGCGGCCTTCCTGGAGGCCTGCCGGGGCGAGCTGACGCTCGAGCCGGGCGAGATCGCGGCCGGCGGCGTGACCGTCGCCGAGCGCGAGGGCCGGATCGTCGGCCTCTCGCGCCTGGCCTTCGAGGCCGACGGCGCCGGCGGCACCACCGCCGAGATCCTGCTGCTCTTCGTCGAGCCGGGCCTGCTGCGCGCTGGCGTCGGGCGGGCGCTCTTCGCGGCGATGGAGGAGGAGGCCGGGCGGCGCGGCGCCGCCCGGATCGCCGCCGGCGCCGACCCCGGCGCGGAGGGCTTCTACCGGCGCGTGGGCATGGTCCGCGTCGGCGAGGAGCCCTCGGGCAGCATCCCGGGCCGCCTGCTGCCGCGCCTGGAAAAGCCGCTCCGGGGGTAGCCGTTCCGGGACTGGCGCCCCGCCGGCCCACGACCGATACTGCGGGCCGCTCGACTCACCCCAGGCACGGAACCCGGAATCTCATGACCGCCTTCGACCCCTTGCGCATGAAGCGCGACAAGCCTCTCGACCCCGCCGTCACGGCGGTGCTCATCGTCGATGCCCAGAACGCCGAGATCGACGAGCCCTACCGCAGCGCCCATCCGGCGTACTGGCAGGCGATCCAGGAGCGCGCCCTGCCGGCGATGCGGCAGCTGCTCGAGGGCAGCCGGGCCGCCGGCTGCGAGGTGCTCTACACGGTGATCGAGGCCCTGACCCGCGACGGCCGCGACCGCTCGCTCGACCACAAGCTCTCGGGCATCCTGGTGCCGCGCGGCTCGCCGGGCGCGAAGGTGATCGCCGAGGTCGCGCCGCGGGACGACGAGATCGTGCTGCCGAAGACCTCCTCGGGCGTCTTCAACTCGACCAACATCGACTACCTGCTGCGCAACCTCGGCGTCGAGAACCTGATCGTCGCCGGCTTCCTGACCGACCAGTGCGTCGACATGGCAGTGCGCGACGCCGCCGACCGCGGCTACTACGTCGTCTGCGCCGCCGACGCCTGCGCCAGCCACAGCGAGGAGCGCCACGAGACGGCGCTCGAGGCCTTCGGCGGCTACTGCCGGGTGCAGACGGTCGCCGAGATCCTGTCCGACCTGCCCTCGGTGCCCGAGGCGGCGGTCGCCCTTTAGCGGCAACCCCTTCAAGGGAGGTCCAGGATGGCAAGCCGGATGACGATCCTCGACGGCGGCATGAGCCGGGAACTGGTGCGCCTGGGCGCCGAGCTGCGCCAGCCGGAGTGGTCGGCGCTGGCGCTGATCGAGACGCCGGGCATCGTCCAGCGCGTCCACGAGGCCTTCATCGAGGCCGGGGCCGAGGTCATCACCACCAACAGCTACGCCCTGGTGCCCTTCCACATCGGCGAGCAGCGCTTCCGCGAGCAGGGCGCCGCGCTCGCCCGCCTGTCCGGCGAGCTGGCGCGGGCCGCGGCCGACGCAGGAGCGGCCGACGGGCAGAGCCGGGTCCGGGTCGCCGGCTGCCTGCCGCCGATCTTCGGCTCCTACGAGCCCGAGGCCTTCGAGCCGGCGCGCGCCGGCGCCTATCTCGATGTCCTTGTCACGGGCCTGTCGCCCTCGGTCGACCTCTGGCTCGGCGAGACCCTGAGCCTGATTGCAGAGGCCAAGGCCGTGGTGGCGGCGACGGCGGCCACCGGCAAGCCGGTCTGGATCTCCTTCACCCTGGAGGACCGCGACGCGCCCGAGACGCCGGAGGTGCCCCGGCTGCGCTCGGGCGAGACGGTCGAGGCGGCGGCGCGCTGGGCGCTTGAGGCCGGCGTGGCGGCGCTGCTGTTCAACTGCAGCCAGCCCGAGGTCATGGCCGCGGCGGTCGAGCGGGCCGCACAGGTCACGAAAGCCGCCGGAAGCTCGCTGCCGCTCGGCGTCTACGCCAACGCCTTCGAGCCGAAGCGGCGCCAGGGCAAGGCCAACGCGGGCCTGAGCGGCACGCGCGAGGAACTGACGCCGGCGCTCTACGCGGCCTTCGCCGCCGACTGGGCGGCGCGCGGCGCCACCATCGTCGGCGGCTGCTGCGGCATCGGCGCCGCCCACATCCGGGCGATCGCCGACCGCCTCAAGTAGCCGGCGCTCCGGGTGCGGCGGCATCGAGCCGCTCTAGCTCGTCGATCACGCCCTTGCCCACCGACCAGTTCAGGAACGGAATTGGGAATGGTTGCAGCTCGAAGTATTGGAACTTCAGCGCTTCTTGGATTTTCCATTCCCATTGTCGTTATGCTCGTCGGGTACTTGTTGGCATGGGTCGACGGCTTTAAGATAGGGGATAATCCCCTTAAGATAATCTCGATACTCTGGTACCATAAGTTAGTCGTTGCAGTATGGCCATCTGGTATCATTTTTCTGATGTCTGGTGGACATCTGGCTCCTATTTCAATCGCCTTTGTTTCGATCTTCTTTATAGCCGTCGTACTGAACGTAGCATTGTATGTGCTGTTCGGATTTCTTTTGTCGAGAAGGTGGGGGAGATTTGGACCCCTAAGCATTATCTCGTTCGTTGGCGTGTTGGCGTATTGGGTCTTTCTCGCCGCGATCTGAGGGGCAGGTCTGGTTACCGGCACATCGAGTCATAGCGCCGGCGGCAACAAGCGTCGGCCGGCGCCAGAGGGCTTCAGTCGAGCCGTTCCAGCTCGTCGATCATGCCCTCGACCACCGTCAGCCCCTTGCGCCAGAAGGCCGGATCAGAGGCGTCCAGGCCGAAGGGCGCCAGCAGCTCCTTGTGGCGCTTGGTGCCGCCGGCGCGCAGCAGCTCCAGGTACTTCTCGGCGAAGCCCTCCTCGGCCTCCTGGTAGACCGCGTAGAGCGAGTTCACCAGGCAGTCGCCGAAGGCGTAGGCGTAGACGTAGAAGGGCGTGTGGAGGAAGTGCGGGATATAGGTCCAGAAGACCCGGTAGTCCTCGTTGAGGTCGAAGGCCGGGCCGAGCGCCTCGACCTGGGTCTCCATCCAGATCTCGGCCAGATCGTCGCTCAGCAGCTCGCCCTGGCGGCGCCGGTCGTGAACCGCCGTCTCGAAGCGGTGGAAGGCGATCTGCCGGACCACCGTGTTGAGCATGTCCTCGACCTTGCTCGCCAGCATAGCCTTGCGCTCGGCCGGATCCTTGGTGTCCGCGAGCAGGCGGCGGAAGGTCAGCATCTCGCCGAACACGCTGGCGGTCTCGGCCAGGGTCAGGGGCGTGCCGGCGAGCAGGTGGCCCTGGGCGCTGGCGAGCACCTGGTGGACGCCGTGGCCAAGCTCGTGGGCCAGGGTCATGACGTCGCGCACCCGGCCCTGGTAGTTGAGCAGCAGGTAGGGGTGCACGCTCGGCACCGTCGAGTGGGCGAAGGCGCCGGACTGCTTGCCGGGCCGGGCCGGGGCGTCGATCCAGGGCCGCTCGAAGAAGCGGCGCCCGACCCCGGCGAGCTCCTCGGAGAAGTCGGCGTAGGCGGTCAGCACGGTCCGCTGCGCCTCGTCCCAGGGCACCTGGCGGTCGACGCTGGTCGGCAGCGGCGCGTTGCGGTCCCAGTAGGACAGCTTGTCGAGGCCGAGCCAGCGCGCCTTCATGGCGTAGTAGCGGTGCGAAAGGCGCGGGTAGGACTCGACGGCCGCCCCGACCAGGGCGTCGACGACCTCGTCCTCGACCCGGTTGTGCAGGTTGCGCGCCGAGATCGGGCGCGCGAAGCCGCGCCAGGAGTCCTCGATCTGCTTGTCCTTGGCCAGGGTGTTGGTGACCAGGGAGAACAGGCCGAGGCGGCTCTTCAGGCCTGCCGCGAAGGCTTCGCCGGCCCGCTGGCGCGCCGCGCGGTCGAAGTCGCTCATCCGGTTGAGGACCTCCATCGAGGTCTGGTCCTTGCCGTCGAGCCGGAAGCGCAGGCCAGCCATGGTCTCGTCGAACAGCCGGGTCCAGGCCGAGGCGCCCGCGACCTGCTTGTCGTGCAGCAGGCGCTCGAGCCGCTCGTCGAGCTGGTGCGGCCGGTAGGCGCGGCTGTCGCGGATCCAGGGGCGGTAGCGCGCCAGCAGCGGATCCTGGAGCTTCTCCTCCAGCGCCGCCTCCTCGATCTCGTTGAGCTCGAGGGTGAAGAAGATCAGCTCGGCGGAGATCTCGCTGACCGCCTCCTGCATGCGCTGGTAGAAGCGGCCGCTGCGGGGGTCCGCCATGTCGGCGGCATAGACCAGCTGGGCGTAGCTCATGAGCTTCGACAGGATCTCGTCGACCGCCTCGTAGTCGCCGAGGGCGCGGCCCAGGGTGTCGCCGGCGAGCGTCGCGAGCTTGCCGGCGCAGCGCTGGCGCAGCTCGCCGGCGAGCGTGCGCGCCTCGGCGAGGTCCTTGTCGATCTCCGGCGCCTCGGTCCCGGCATAGAGGTCCGTGAGGTCCCATTCGGGGAGCGGGCCCAGGGTGTCCGCTGCATTGGTCTCGGCGACGTCGCTCATGCTTTTCCTTTCGCTTGACCTTCCCGCATATAGGCCGCATGTCGCTGGACACCAAAGCAAGAAGCGGCCGGCGGCCGGCGCTGCGGCCGAGCCGGGCACCGCAAGGCGACAGGCCGGGCCGCCAGATCCTGGGGAGGACCGTCTTGGGGGCAGCAATCGACTATCGTGCCGTCGGCAGCCTGCCGGCGCTGTTCTTCGATCAGGCCCGCGCGCTCGGCGACAAGCCGCTGCTCTGGGCCAAGCGGGAGGACGCCTACCGGCCGCTGAGCTGGCGCGAGGTCGAGGCGCGGATCCGCGACCTCGCGCGCGGCCTGCGCGCGCTCGGCATCGCGCCCGGCGACCGGGTGCTGCTGGTCTCGGAGAACCGCCCGGAGTTCTTCATCGCGACCTTCGCGATCATGGCGGCGCGCGCCATCGTCGTGCCGGCCTACACCACCAACACGCCGCGCGACCATGCGCACGTGCTGCGCGACAGCGGCGCCGCCGCCGCCCTGGTCACCACCGGGGCGCTCGCCGGGCCGCTGCTGAGGGCGGTCGCCGAGGTCGAGGACTGCCGCCGGGTCGTCGGCCTGGAGCCGTTGCCCGCGCTGGCCGGGCCGGCGGCGGAGCGCGTCTCGCTGCACGACTGGCACGAGGTCGAGCGGCTCGGCGCCGCCGCGCCGGACGATATCGACGCGCTGGTCGCCGCGGTGCCGCGCGGCGAGACCTGCTGCCTGATCTACACCTCCGGCACCGGGGGCGCGCCCAAGGGCGTGATGCTCAGCCACGGCAACATCCTGTGCAACTGCCTGGGCGCCTACGACCTGCTGAAGGACTTCGGTCTCGGCGACGAGGTCTTCCTCTGCTTCCTGCCGCTGTCGCACTCCTATGAGTTCACCTGCGGCCAGATGTTCCCGATGTCGATCGGCGCGCAGATCTACTACGCCGAGGGCGTCGACCAGCTCGGCCGCAACATGGTCGAGGCGCGGCCGACGATCATGACCGCCGTGCCCCGGCTCTACGAGACCATGCAGGCGCGGATCCTGCGCGGCCTGGCCAAGCAGTCCGGCCTGAAGCGCTGGCTGTTCGCCACCGCCGAGCGCCTCGGCCGCAAGCGCTACGAGGACGCCGGCAGCCTGAGCGCGCGCGAGCGCCTGCTCGACCTGCTTTGCGAGAAGCTGGTGCGCAGCAAGGTGCGCGCGCGCTTCGGCGGCCGACTCAAGGGCCTGGTCTCGGGCGGCGGGCCGCTCAACCCCGACGTCGGCCTGTTCTTCGTGGCCCTCGGCCTGCGCCTGCTCCAGGGGTACGGCCAGACCGAGGCGGCGCCGGTGATCTCCTGCAACCGCCCCTTCGCCTACCGCATGCACACGGTCGGCCCGCCGCTGAAGGAGGTCGAGGTCCGGATCGCCGAGGACGGCGAGATCCTGGTGCGCGGCGAGCTGATCATGACGGGCTACTGGAACCAGCCGGAAGCGACGGCCGCGGTCTTGCGCGACGGCTGGCTCTACACCGGCGACGTCGGCTGCCTCGACACCGAGGGCTACCTGATGATCACCGACCGCAAGAAGGACATCGTCGTGCTGTCCGGCGGCGACAACGTCTCGCCGGCCCGCGTCGAGGGCTTCCTGACCCTGCAGCCGGAGATCTCCCAGGCGATGGTTTCGGGCGACAAGCGCCCGCACCTGGTCTGCCTGCTGGTGCCCGACCCGGACTGGCTGCGCGAATGGGCTGCGAGCGCGGGCAAGACCGATGAGCTGCGGGCGCTGAGCGGCGACGAGGACCTGCGCAAGGCGCTGGCCCAGGCGGTCGAGCGGGTCAACCGCGAGGTCAGCGGCCTGGAGCGGGTGCGCCACTTCGCGGTGGCACCCGAACCCTTCTCGATCGAGAACGAGATGCTGACGCCCAGCCTCAAGGTCCGGCGCCACGTGGTCCGGCGGCACTACGGCGCCCAGCTCGACGCGCTCTACGGCTGAGGCGGCCTACGGACGCGGGCCTAAGGACGCGGGCGCGCGCCAGCGCCGGCCGTCGCCGGCCGGCCGGCGCGCATCAGCAGCGCGATGTGGCTGCGCAGGCTGTCGCGGCTCGGCGGCTTGAGCATCAGGATGCTGCGCGCGATCGCCCGCACCTGCGCGACTTGGCCTTCGGTGGCGTTGGGCGTGAGGAACAGGATCGGCAGGTCGCGGAGGCCGGCCTGCGCGGCGCTGCGCACCGTCTGCGCCAGGGCGAAGCCGTCGAGCGGCTCCACGTCGACCGCCAGCACCAGCAGGTCCGGCGTGAGCTGGTGCAGGTCGGCGAAGGCCGTGGCGCTGTCGGTGCCGGCCCAGACGTGGGCGAAGCCGAGCCCGCGCATCAGGTCGCAGACGAGCCGCGCCTGCCCGACGCTCGACTCGACAACCAGGGCGCTGGGGAAGCGCTCCCGCCCGATATCCGCGTCATAGCCGTCCCGCACCCGCAGCTTCCTCCAATGCACCTATCCGCCGGGGATGATGATGCGGCAATGCTTAAGCCTCGGTTCACAGCAGCCTCGGTTCACAGGGCCGGCAGGCGACGGCCGACCCCCGCCAGGCCCCTTACAGGCCGCGCCACTCCTTGAACCAGGCGACGAAGCGGCCGAGGCCCTCGTCGATCGGCGTGCTCGGCCGGAAGCCGAGGTCGCGCTCGGCGGCCGTGATGTCGGCGTAGGTCTCCTTGACCTCACCCGGCTGCATCGGCTTCTCGATGATGGTCGCCGGCCGGCCGCAATGCTGCTCCAGCACCTCCAGGAAGCGGCGCAGCGACTCGGGGCGCGAGTTGCCGAGGTTGTAGAGCCGGTGCGGGACGCTGCCGGGCTCCGCCGCCGCCGGTGGCCGCTCGAGGGCCGCGAGCACGCCGGCGACGACATCGTCGATGTAGGTGAAGTCGCGGCGCATGTCGCCGCCGTTGAACAGCTCGATCGGCTGGCCGCCCAGGATCTTCTCGGTGAAGCCCCAGTAGGCCATGTCCGGCCGGCCCCAGGGGCCATAGACGGTGAAGAAGCGCAGGCCGGTCAGGGGCAGCTCGAAGAGCCGGGCGTAGGTCTCGGAGAGCAGCTCGCCCGCGCGCTTGGTCGCGGCGTAGACCGAGACCGGCGAATCGACCCGGTCGGTCTCGGAGAAAGGCTGCTTGGTGTTGGCGCCGTAGACCGAGGAGGAGCTGGCGTAGACCAGGTGGGTCAGCGCCGGCAGGCGCTGCGCCGCCTCCAGGATCGCCAGGTGGCCGGTGACGTTCGAATCGACATAGGTGAAGGGGTGGCTCAGCGAGTAGCGCACGCCGGCCTGGGCGGCCAGGTGCAGCACCTGCTCGATCTCCGGGTGTTCCCGGAACAGCGCCGCGACGGCTTCGGGGTCGCCGATGTCGAGCTGCCGGAAGCGGAAGCCCGGGACACCCTCGAGCGCCGTCAGCCGCGCCCGCTTGAGCGCCGGATCGTAGTAGCTGTTGAGGTTGTCGATGCCGAGCACGCTCCGGCCCCGGTCGAGCAGCGCGCGGCTGGTGTGCGAGCCGATGAAGCCGGCGGCTCCGGTGACGAGAACGGTCATGGGATCCAGGCGTTGAGCGAAAAGGGAGGGCCGTCCGGCGGTTATAGCCACAACCGACCGTAGCCTGCACCTTTTTTGGGAGCGCGCGGAGCCCCGCTGCTGCGCCTCCTCTGGACAAATAGGTCAGTAATAGTTACCTTTTTTTGACGCCCCGGACACCTACCTCACACGCTAGGCGATTGACGGGACGCGCTGGCTCCGCCCGTGGCAGGGTGTAGGCTGGACGCCGCAGCCTTCAGGCACGCGGCGCGTGACATACGGGAGAAGGCGCCGGCCGCAGGCGGCAAGGCGCCCCGGACAAACGGAAGTGCGGCCGCGAGGTGCCTTCCGGTTAGGGAGAAGCAGGACGAATGCCCGACGCCGCAGTCAGACTCGACGACAAGTACACGCTGGAATCCGGCCGGATCTTTCTGACCGGCACCCAGGCCCTGGTTCGCCTGCCGATGATGCAGCGCCAGCGCGACCTGGCCGCCGGCCTGAACACCGCCGGCTTCATTTCCGGCTATCGCGGGTCGCCGCTCGGCGGCTTCGACCAGCAGCTGTGGAAGGCGCGGCGCTTCCTCAAGGACAACCACATCCACTTCCAGCCGGGGGTCAACGAGGACCTGGCGGCAACCGCCGTCTGGGGCACCCAGCAGGCGCCGATCTTCGGCGACTGCCGCTACGACGGCATCTATTCGATCTGGTACGGCAAGGGCCCGGGCGTCGACCGCTCGGGCGACGTCTTCCGCCACGGCAACTACGCCGGCGCCTCGCAGCACGGCGGCGTGCTGCTGCTGGCCGGCGACGACCATGCGGCCAAGTCCTCGACCACCGCCCACCAGTGCGAATACACCTTCCTCGACGCCATGGTCCCGGTGCTGAGCCCCGCCGGCGTCCAGGAGTTCCTCGACCTCGGCCTCTACGGCTGGGCGATGAGCCGCTATTCCGGCTGCTGGGTCGGCTTCAAGACGGTCACCGAGACGGTCGACGCCACCGCCTCCTGCTACGTCGATCCGCACCGCATCGAGGTCGTCCTGCCCGAGGACTTCGAGCTGCCGGAGGGCGGGCTGAACCTGCGCTGGAACGGCGCCCTCGACATCCTGGAGCAGGAAGAGCGCCACCACCGCTACAAGATCTACGCCGCGCGCGCCTTCGCCCGCGCCAACAAGCTCGACCGCGCTGTCATCGACGGGCCCGACCGCAAGGTCGGCATCGTCTCGGTCGGCAAGTCCTACCTGGACGTCCGCCAGGCGCTCGACGACCTGCACATCGACGAGGCCGAGGCCGCGCGCCTGGGCCTGTCGGTCTACAAGGTCGCCATGCCCTGGCCGCTGGAGCCGACCGGCGTGCGGACCTTCTGCGAGGGGCTCGACGAGGTCCTGGTCGTCGAGGAGAAGCGCGCGGTCATCGAGAACCAGCTGAAAGAGCAGCTCTACAACTGGCACACCGACAAGCGCCCGCGCATCGTCGGCAAGTTCGACCGGGACTATCCCGACCAGCCGGCGGCGGCCCTGCTGCCGTCCTACGGCGAGCTGACACCGGCGATGATCGCGCGGGCGATCGGACGGCTGTTGAAGCGCCACGGTCGGACCACCGAATCGATCGAGGCGCGCCTGCGCTTCCTCGACGAGAAGGAGCAGGCGCAGTCGCGCGCCGCGCCGCCGATGAAGCGGGTGCCCTACTTCTGCTCGGGCTGCCCCCACAACACCTCGACGCGGGTGCCCGAGGGCAGTCGCGCCATGGCCGGCATCGGCTGCCACTACATGGTCCAGTGGATGGACCGGAACACCGAGACCTTCACCCAGATGGGCGGCGAGGGCGTGCCCTGGGTCGGCCAGGCGCCCTTCAGCACGACTAGGCACGTCTTCGTCAACCTGGGCGACGGCACCTACTTCCACTCCGGCCTGCTGGCGATCCGCCAGGCGGTCGCCGCCAAGGTCAACATCACCTACAAGATTCTGTTCAACGACGCGGTCGCGATGACCGGCGGTCAGCCGCATGACGGCGAGCTCGACCCCATGGCGATCAGCCGCCAGGTCTGGGCCGAGGGCGTCAAGCAGGTCGTGGTCGTCTCCGACGAGCCGGACAAGTACCCCCTCGGCGTCGAGTGGGGCGGCGCCAGCACGGTGCGCCACCGCGACGACCTCGACCAGATCCAGCGCGACCTGCGCGAGCAGGAAGGCGTGACGGTGCTGATCTACGACCAGACCTGCGCCGCCGAGAAGCGGCGCCGGCGCAAGCGCGGCACCTTCCCCGACCCGGACCGGCGCGTCTTCATCAACGACGCCGTCTGCGAGGCCTGCGGCGACTGCTCGGTCAAGTCGAACTGCGTCTCCGTCGTCCCGGTCGAGACCGAATTCGGCACCAAGCGCGGCATCGACCAGTCGTCCTGCAACAAGGATTTCTCCTGCCTCAAGGGCTTCTGCCCCTCCTTCGTCACGGTCGAGGGCGCGACCCTGCACAAGTCGAAGGCGGTCGAGCCCATCGTCGGTCCCTCGGGCAGCCCGTCCGAGCGCCCCTGGCCAGTGCTGCCGGAGCCGACGCTGCCGAGCCTCGACGAGCCCTACGGCATCCTGGTCACCGGCGTCGGCGGCACCGGCGTGGTGACGATCGGCGCCCTGCTCGGCATGGCCGCGCACATCGAGGGCAAAGGCTGTTCCGTGCTCGACATGGCCGGCCTCGCCCAGAAGGGCGGCGCGGTGCTGAGCCACATCCGCCTGGCGCAGCGCCCGGAGGAGCTCCACGCCGTACGCATCTCGGCGGGCGGCGCCCGCCTGCTGCTCGGCTGCGACCTGGTCGTCGCCGCGGCCACCGACACGCTGTCCAAGGTGCGCGAGGGCTACAGCCGGGCGATCGTCAACGACCAGGAGTCGGTGACCGGCGACTTCACCCGCAACTCGACCGCCTACCGCTTCCCCAAGCAGCCGCTCATGGACCTGATTGGCGAGGCGACAGGCGCCGGGGCGGCCGACTTCGTCTCGGCGAGCCGGATCGCGACCGGCCTGCTCGGCGACTCGATCGCGAGCAACCTCTTCATGCTCGGCTACGCCTGGCAGAAGGGCCTGGTGCCGATCAGCGGCGCGGCGATCGACCAGGCCATCGACCTCAACGGCGTCGCCGTCTCCTTCAACAAGCAGGCATTCCTGTGGGGCCGCCGCGCCGCCGAGGACCTGGCCGCCGTCGAGAAGCTGGCCCTGCCGGCCGAGGCGCCGACCAGCCACAGGGTGAGCCAGACCTTCGACGAGCTCGTCGAGCGCCGCCGCGCCTATCTCGCCGCCTACCAGGACGAGGCCTACGCCGGTCGCTATCTCGAGGTCGTCGAGCGCGCCCGCAAGGCCGAGGCCGAGCGGACGCCGGGCATGACCGGTCTTGCCGAGGCGGTCGCGCGCTACGCCTACAAGGTCATGGCCTACAAGGACGAATACGAGGTCGCGCGGCTCTACAGCGATCCCGAGTTCGAGGCCAAGCTCAGGAACCAGTTCAGCGGCGACTTCAAGCTGAAGCTGCACCTGGCGCCGCCGCTGCTGGCCGACCGCGACCCGCAGACCGGCCATCTCAAGAAGCGCGAGTACGGGCCCTGGATCTTCCAGGCCTTCCGCCTGCTGACCCGCCTCAAGGGACTGCGCGGCACCCGCCTCGACCCCTTCGGCTACAGCGCCGAGCGGCGGGCGGAGCGCCGGCTGCGCGACGACTACCTGGCGCTGGTCGAGGAGATCGCGGCCAACCTGTCGCCGGCAAACCACGCGATCGCCGTCGAGCTCGCCTCGGTGCCGGACCAGATCCGCGGCTTCGGCCACATCAAGGACGCCAACCTGGCCCGGGGACGGGCACGCTGGACCGACCTGCTGGAGAGCTTCCGCGACCCGGCCGCGCAGCGCAGCGCGGCCGAATAGGCGGCGGCTTCCCCGGCCCGCCCTACTCGGCGGCTTCGGGCGTCGCCTCCCTGAGGCCGCTGCCGGCAGCTTCCGGCCGGCTCCGGTCGCGGGCGAGCAGCGTGTAGGCGGTCGGCACGACGAAGAGGGTCAAGAGGGTGCCGAGGCTCATGCCGCCGGCGATGACCCAGCCGATGTCCTGCCGGGCCGCAGCACCGGCGCCGCTCGCCAAGGCCAGCGGGATCGCGCCCGAGACCATGGCGCCCGTGGTCATCAGGATCGGGCGCAGGCGCAGGGCGGCGGCCTCGACGACGGCCTCGCGCAGGGGCCGGCCCTGGTCCTGCAGGCTGTTGGCAAACTGCACGATCAGGATGCCGTGCTTGCTGATCAGACCGATCAGGGTGACCAGGCCGATCTGGCTGTAGATGTTCAGCGTCCCGCCCGTCAGCTCGAGCGCCAGCAGCGCGCCGGTCATCGACAGCGGCACGGTCAGCATGATGATCAGCGGATCGAGGAAGCTCTCGAACTGGGCGGCGAGAACCAGGAAGATGAAGCCCAGCGCCAGGATGAATACGAACACCAGGCTCGCCCCGGCCTCCTTGAACTCGCGCGATTCGCCGGCGTAGTCGAAGCGCAGGTCGGCGGGCAGCACCCGCTGCGCGGCCGCCTCCAGGTCGGCGAGCCCCTCGCCCAGGGAGAAGCCCGGCGCGATGTTGCCGGTGATCGTCGCCGAGCGGAACTGGTTGAAGCGGTTGAGCTCCTTGGGCGCCACGCTCTCGCGCACCCGGACCAGGTTGGAGAGCTGGATCATCTCGCCGTTGCGTCCGCGCACGTAGATGTCGTCGAGGTCGTCGGGCGTCCGGCGATCCTCCGGTGCGACCTGGACGATGACGTCGTACTGCTCGCCGTTCTGGTTGAAGCGCGTGACCTGGCGGCCGCCGAGCAGCGTTTCCAGCGCACGCCCCACCGTCAGCACGCCGGCGCCGGTGTCGGCGATCCGCTCGCGGTCGACCTCGACGTCGATCTGCGGCTTGTTGAGGCGCAGGTCGCTGTCGAGGTTGATCAGGCTCGGCGCCTGCTCGGCCTCCGCCAGCAGCGTCGCAACGTAGTCGTCGAGCTGGGCGTAGCTCTGCGAGGTCTGGATGACGAACTCGATCGGCTTGTTGCGCGCGCTCTGGCCGAAGGAGCCGGGGTTGTTGGCGAAGGCCCGGACCCCGGTGACCCGGGAGAGGCGCGGCTGGAGCTCGTCGACGATCTCCATCTGGGTGCGCTCGCGCTCCTCCCAGGGCGACAGCTGGGAGAAGGAGATCAACTCGGTGACCGCGCGCGAGCCGACGATGACGAAGTAGTGCTCGACCTCGGGAATGTCGTCGAGCAGATCCTCGAACTCGGCCGCGTAGCGGCTCGTGAAGTCGACCGTCGAGCCCTCGGGGGCGTTGCCGGCGGTGAACAGCACGCCGCGGTCCTCGATCGGCGCCAGCTCCGACTTCAGTCCGGTGAAGAGCAGGTAGCTCGCGCCGGCGACCAGCAGGGCGACCAGCACCACGGCCGGGCGCGCGCGCAGCGTCGCCTCCAGCATCCGCCGGTAGCCGTCGTTGACGGCCAGCAGGGCGCGCTCGAGCAGGTTGTAGAAGCGGCCGTGGGTCTCGTGCTCGCGCAGCAGGCGCGAGCACATCATCGGCGTCAGCGTCAGGGCGACGAAGCCCGAGACGAGGACGGCGCCGGCCAGGGTCAGGGCGAACTCGGCGAAGAGGGTGCCGGTGCGCCCGGGGGCGAAGGCGACGGGCGCGTAGACCGCCGCCAGCGTCAGGGTCATGGCGACGACCGCCCCCGAGATCTCGCCGATGCCGACGGCCGCCGCGCGCAGCGGCTTCATGCCTTCCTCGATGTGCCTGTGGATGTTCTCGAGCACGACGATGGCGTCGTCGACCACCAGGCCGATCGCCAGGACCATGGCCAACAGGGTCAGGGTGTTGATCGAGAAGCCGAGCAGGTTCATCAGCGCGAAGGCGCCGATCAGCGACACCGGGATGGTGACCAGGGGGATGATCGTCGCTCGCACGGTGCGCAGGAAGAAGAAGATGACGAGCACGACGAGCGCCACCGCCTCCGCGATCGTCGTGTAGACCGCGGCGATCGAGCGGTCGATGAAGATCGACTTGTCGTAGGCGACCTCGGCGTTCATGCCGGCGGGCAGGTCCTGGGCCAGCTGCGGCATGACCTCGCGCAGCGCCGTCGAGACGTCGAGCGGGTTGGCGGTCGCCTGCTTGACGATGCCGAGAATGACGGCGTTGTCGCCCTTGAAGCGGGTGACCCGTCGCTCGTCCTGCGGTCCGATCTCGACCCGCGCCATGGCGCCGAGGCGGACCGGAAAGCCGTCGACGTCCTTGACGACGATCTGCTCGAACTGCTCCGGCGTCACGAGGCCGGTGCGCGACAGCACGGTGAATTCGCGGTCGAAGCTCTCGATCCGGCCCGACGGCACCTCGACGTTCTGCTGGCGCAGCGCATCCTCGACGTCGGGGGCGGTCAGGTCGTAGGCGGCCAGGCGCGCGCGGTCGAGCCAGATGCGCATGGCGTAGCGGCGCTCGCCGAAGATCCGGACCTCGGCGACGCCGGGCAGGTTCTGCAGGCGATCGCGGACGTAGCGGTCGGCGTAGTCGGAGATCTCGATCGGCGAATGGCGGTCGCTGGTGAAGGCAACGAAGACGATCGCCTGCGCGTCCGCCTCGACCTTCGCGATGATCGGCTCCTCGACCTCGCTCGGCAGGCGGCCGCGCACCCGCGCGACGCGGTCGCGCACGTCGCTGGCGGCGACGTCGGGATCGGTGCCCAGGCGGAAGCGGACGGTGATCCGGCTCTCTTCGGGCTCGCTGCTCGAGGTCATGGTCTCGATGCCCTCGATGCCGGCGATCGAGCCCTCCAGCACCTGGGTGACCTGGCTCTCGATGATCTCCGCGCTGGCGCCGAGATAGCTGGTCCGGACCGAGACGACCGGCTCGTCGATGTCGGGATACTCGCGCACGCTGAGCTGGGAGTAGGAGACGAGGCCGACGAGGATCACGATCAGGCTGACCACCGTCGCGAAGACGGGCCGGCGGATGAAGAACTCGAAGAAGCCCATGATCAGCTGCCGGCGGCGGCTGCGAGGACCTCGACGAGGCTGCCGTCGCGGAGCTTCTGGTGTCCTGCGGTGACGACCACGGCGTCGTCGGCCAGGCCGCCCAGCACCTCGACCTGGCCCGGCCGGCGCTGGCCGAGCTCGACCGCGGTGCGCACCGCGCGCTGCTCGACGACCCGGTAGACGTAGCGCTCCTGGCCCTCTGCGAAGATCGCCGATTCCGGCACCAGCAGCGCGTCGTCGCGCCGCTCGACGACGATCTGGACGCGCGCGAAGAGGCCCGGCGACAGCAGGCGCTCGGCGTTGTCGATACGGGCGCGCAGCCGGACCGCGCGGCCGTTGACGTCGACGACCGGGTCGATGGCATAGACCTCGCCCTCGAAGGTCCGGCCCGGCACGGCGTCGACCGTGACCCGGATCGCCTGGCCCGGACGCAGGCTCGCCAGCACCAGCTCGGGGACGCGGAAGTCGACCTTGATCGGATCGACGTCGGCGAGGTCGACGAGCCGGTCGCCCGGCATCACGTAGGCGCCGGCGCTCACCGCGCGCAGGCCGACGACGCCGGAGAAGGGCGCCGCGATCGAGGCCTTCTCGAGCCGGGCCTGGGCGAGCGCCACGTTCGCCTCGGCGAGGCTGTGGGCCGCGACCGCCTCGTCGCGCGCCCGCAGCGTGCCGGTGCCGCGTGTCGCCAGGGTCATGGCACGCTCGCGGTTGGCATCGGCCAGGGTCAGGTCCGACTGCGCCTTAGCCATCTCGGCGCGCAGGATCGCGGCGTCCAGCTCGACCAGGACGTCGCCGGCCGCGACCTCGTCGCCCTCGGCGAAGCCGATGCTCTCGATGCGCCCGGCGATCTCCGGCGAGATCGTGACGGCCTCGCTCGGCATCAGGGTTCCGACCGCCTGGAGGTCCTGCAGCACCGTATCGACCGCCACCGGCTGCGCCTCGACGGTGACCGCCTGCTCCGCGGCCGGGGCCTCGGCCCGGGCGAGCCGCCCGGCCGGCGTCTCCGGCTCCGCGAGGTAATGATAGGCGAGGCCGCCGAGCGCGAGCGCGGCCAATCCCAGGGCGCCCCAGAAGATGCTTCGAGCCATTGACAGTCCCGTTGCTACGGCCGAACTTGGACTGGACCGTACAGTCCAATCTACGCCGACGACCCGGCAGAAAAGCAAGGCCGAATTGAAGCGGACGGCAAGCCAGACACCCTCGGGCCCATCCCGACGCAAGCACGACGCGATCCGACAGGCCGGCACCGAGATCTTCCTGAGGCTCGGCTACGGCAACGCCACGATGGATCTCGTCGCCGCCGAGGCCGGCGTCTCCAAGCAGACCGTCTACAACCATTTCCAGAGCAAGGAAGGGCTGTTCAAGGCGATCATCGAGGACCAGACCACGAGGCTGATGGCCCCGCTGGTGCTGCCCGACCGCGCGGACGCCCCGCCGGAGCGGGTGCTCTCCGCCCTCGGGCGGGATTTCCTGGGACTGATGCTGCGGCCGGGCTCGCTCGCGCTCTACCGCCTGATCGTCGCGGAATCGGACCGCTTCCCCGAGCTCGGCAGCGCCACCTACGAGTTCGGCACGGGCCGCCTGCTTGCGATGCTCGCCGACTACCTGGCGCGGGAGACGCGCCATGGCCGCCTGTCGGTCGCGGAGCCGGGGTTCGCGGCGGAGCAGTTCGTCGGCATGCTGACCGGGCGGATGCAATTGCGCGCGCTGCTCGGCGTCGGGCCGACGCCCGGCGCGGCGGCCCTGAAACGTCATGCCGAGCGAACGGCCGCCGCCTTCCTGGCCCTCTATGCCCGGCAGCCCAGGCCGATTCCGGTCGAGCCTCTCCGCGCCTAGAGGCCTGCGCCCGTGTAGACGCCTGGGCGCATGCCTGCACGCGGGCGCGACGGCCCGCGGACCGCGGCGGGCGTCGGCTGGACGCCGCCGAACAGCATCTCGATACGCCCCTCCTCGCCGGCGAGCGGCATGACGAGGCGCTGGTAGGAGCCGTGACGATCGGATTTGCCGGGCAGCGAGAGCGAGTCGTAGACCGGGCGGCCGGTCTCGACGACCTCACGGTAGCGGTCCGCCAGCCGGTCGGCGACCCGTTGCCCGGTCATGTCGCGCCCGAACCAGGCGACGATGCGCGTGCCGACCAGACGGAAGCGGAAGTCCAGGGGGTCGCGCTCGATATCAACCAGGTAGACCTGCGGCAGGAGGCTGGGAATCTCCAAGGGCTCGATGTCGGCACGGGTCGGCATCCGCTCGCCCTGCCACTTGTCCCGCCAGTAGAGATAAAGCTCGCGCAGCGCCGGCCCCGCAATCGGCAGCGCGCCGAGACCGCAGGCCGCGACCGGGGTCTCCGGCACCGCCGCAGCGACCACCTGTTCTCTCGTCATTCACGACTCCCGCAATGCGGGAAATGATGACAGGCTGACCGTATGCGTCAAGTAAACAAGAGGAGGCTGCTCGTTACCATCTCGCAATGGTTAATCATTCCGACAGGCCGACGGCAGCCTTGTAGAGATCGAGAAGTGCTTCCTGCTCCTGACGATCATTCTGGTCCATTTTCCGGAGCTTTATCACCTGCCGCATGATCTTCGTATCGAATCCGGCAGACTTTGCTTCCGCATATACTTCACGAACGTCATTCGCCAGGGCGGCTTTTTCTTCTTCCAGTCGCTCGATTCGTTCGATGAACGAGCGTAACCGCTCGGCTGCGACGCCGCCGATATCGGACATCATGCACTCCCGGGTAGTAAAGGGGACTTCAGGCGGCAGACGCTAGCCCGCGCCCGGCGCCGGAGCAACACGGGCGATCGTTCCAATCGTGGGGATAAGCGCGGGGCCGTGGGGATAACTCGGGCTTCAGCTCTCGTGAGCGCCGCTCTTGGCGAAGGCCACCTTCTGCTCGGCGCTCGCTTCGGTCTGGTGCTTCGCGCGCCATTCCTCGTAGGGCATGCCGTAGACGATCTCGCGCGCGCCCTCCTTGTCGAGCGGCAGGCCGCGCTCGTTGGCTGCCTCCTGGTACCAGCGCGACAGGCAGTTCCGGCAGAAGCCGGCCAGGTTCATCAGGTCGATGTTCTGGACGTCGCTGCGCTCGCGCAGGTGCCCGACCAGCCGGCGAAAGGCCGCCGCCTGGAGCTCGGTCTCGGTCTTGCTGTCCATGGTCTCAGTCTCCCCGTTCTCGTTGTCAGGCTAGATATCGGTCGCCGGATCGAGCCCCGCAACCGTCTCTTCCATGAGGAAGTCGACGACCGCGTCCAGCGCCTCGCGCTGGTCGGCGCCGGCCTCGCGGGCCTGGCGGAAGGCGGCGAGCTGGCGGTGGGCGCTGGTGCCCCGCCGGACGATCTCGCGCGCCCACTCGATCTCGGCGCGACAGTCGAAGTGCTCGGCGTCGGGCGCGGTCAGAGCGATGATCTCCTCCAGCAGCTCGCCATAGGGCACGATCTCGCCGCGGCCGAAGTCGACCAGCCCGGAATCGATGCCGTAGCGCTGGGCGCGCCAGCGGTTCTCGTTGACCAGCAGGTTGGAGTAGCGCCGCCAGCGCTGGTTGTCGCGCTTCAGCCGCCACAGCATACGCAGCAGGCAAAGATAGATCGCGGCCACCGCGAAGCCGTCGCGTGCCGTCGTGCAGACGTCGGGAATCCGGAGCTCGAGCGTCGGGAAGCGCGCCGAGGGGCGCACGTCCCACCAGAGCTTGGAGGCGTCCTCGAAGAGGCTGGCGTCGACCAGCACTTGGATGTGGCGTTGGAACTCGCCCCAGGAATCGAAGTGCTCGGGCAGCCCAGTGCGCGGCAGTTCGTCGAAAACGGCCAGGCGGTAGGACTTCAGGCCGCTGTCCTGGCCGCGCCAGAAGGGCGAGGAGGTCGAGAGCGCCAGCAGGTGCGGCAAGAAGTAGGCGATCTGGCCCAGCAGGTCGATGCGCAGGTCGTCGTCGTCGAGGCCGACGTGGACGTGCATGCCGCAGATCACCAGGCGCCGCGCCGGCGCCTGGATGTCGCGCGCCAGCACGTTGTAGCGCTCCTTGTCGGTGTGTTTCTGGGCGTCCCAGGCGGCGATCGGGTGGGTCGAGGCGGCGATTGGCGCCAGGCCGTACTCGCCCGCGATGCGGGCGACGCAGCGGCGGAAGCTGCCGATCTCCTCGCAGGCCTGGCGAAGGCTGTCGCACTTGCTGGTGCCGACCTCGATCTGGGACTGCAGGAACTCGGGGCTGACGTGGCCCTCGAGCTCGGTCTCGCAGCGGCTCATCAGGCCGTCGGGCGGGTCGACGACCAGGTCGCGTGTCCGGCGGTCGACCAGCAGATACTCCTCCTCGATGCCGATCGTGAAGGAGGGCTCGGGACGGCTCACCGCGCCGCTCCGGCCAGCTGGGTCTCGCGGAACACCGCCGGGTCGGCGAGCAGCGGCGCCAGGACCTCGGCGAGCAGACGCGCCCAGCGCTCGGCGCCCTGGGCGGTGTCGATCAGATCCTGGCGGAGCTCGATCAGGGCGCAGGGCAGCCGGCGCGCCTCGCCGTGGGCGTGCAGCGAGTAGTCGACCGGGGAGGCGCCCGAGTAGGGCTGGTTGTCGCCGACCGCCAGCCCCTTCGCCTGCAGCGCCCGGATCAGCGGCACCGCCAGGCGCGGGTCTCGGTCCCACAGGACGCCGACCTCCCAGGGCCGCTCGAAGCCCTCCATGACCGGCGTGAAGGAGTGCATGAACAGGAGCGCCGGCGTCACGCCGACGGCCAGGCGCGCCTCGATCAGCCGCGCGACGGCGCCGTGGTAGGGCTTGAACAGGCAGTCGCGGCGCAGGGCGCGCGCCGCCGCGTCGAGCCCGCGGTTGCCCGGCACCGGCGTGCCGTCGCTCGCTTCGGGAATCGAATTCTCGGCGCCGAGCCGCCGGTTGGCGTCGATGACCAGGCGCGAGAAGCCCGAGAGCACTGCCGGGGCGTCGAGCAGCGGCGCCAGCCGGCGGGTGACCTCGGCGGCACCGATGTCCCAGGCGATGTGCCGCGCCAGCTCGGCGCGCTCGACGCCGAGCCGCCCGAGCGCGCGCGGCAGGTGGTTGGAGGCGTGGTCGCAGGTCAGGATCACCGGCGCCGCCCCCTCCAGCCGGCAGAAGCCGAAGGGCGGCGGCTCGTCGCGGGCGAGCAGCCCGGGCTCGGGTGGACAGCCCTGCAGCAGCTCCGAGAGGCGGGGTTCGATGACGGGATCGTCCATGGCGGCCGCGACTATAGTGCCTTCTCCGGCCGCGCGGAATCGGCGCGGCGCCGCAGCGCCAGCGTCAGGTTGTTGGCCGGCATCTCGACCAGCGCCTCGAGCGCCAGGCCGAGCGGCGCCGCCGCGGCCATGACCGCCTCCAGCTTGCGCAGGCCCCAGCGCGGGTCGCGGGCCCGCAGGCTTCGGTCGAAGCTCTCGTTGCTCGGCGCGGTCGGCACGCCGACGCGCCGGAACGGTCCGTAGAGAATCAGCGGGCCGCCCTCGGGCAGCAGCCGCGCCGCCCCGGCGAGCAGGCCGAGGCAGGCGCTCCAGGGCGCGATGTGGATCATGTTGACGCAGAGCACGGCCGAGACCGGCGGCAATCCCTCGGCCCAGCCGTCCCGAGTCGCGTCGAGCGGCAGCGGCGGCTCCAGGTTAGGCAGGCCGGCCGCCTGCCGCCAGGCCTCGATCGAGGCGCGCGCGGCCGGATCGGGGTCGCTCGGCAACCAGGCGAGGCCCGGCAAGCGCTCGGCCAGGAAGACCGCGTGCTGGCCGGTGCCGCTGGCAAGCTCCAGGAGGCGCCCCTGCCCCGGCAGCAGGCTCTCAAGCACCGAGGCGAGCGGCGCGGCGTTGCGCTCCGCGGCCGGCGCGAACAGCCGGCCGTCGTCGTGCCCGAGGCCGTCCGCGGGCGCCTCGAAGACCCAGTGGTCCGCTTCGGCCGCCATGTCCGCTCCCTTCTTCTGTCCGTAGCGCGGTCGAGGATGCCGAAGCCGCGCGGCTTTGGCGACCTGCCTTGTCTCCGGGTTCCCGCCGGAACCGCCACCGCGGGGTGACGTTGGCCAAGGGAGGCAGAGACGCCCGGAAGCGCCTCTACCGGTCCCGGAACCTCGAGCAGTGGGAGATCGGCTGTGAACCAGTACTGGCCGTCGGCCGGGGGCCCGGCCCCCACCTATCCGAGCCTGCAGGGCGACTTGCAGGTCGATGTCGTCGTCATCGGCGCCGGCATCGTCGGCCTGACCGCCGCGGAACTGCTGCGCCGCGGCGGCAAGCGGGTCGCGGTGCTGGAGGCGCTCCGGGTCGGCAGGCAGGCGACCGGCAAGTCGACCGCCAAGATCACCTCCCAGCACGGGCTGACCTACCGCAAGCTGATCGACGACCTGGGCGAGCCGCGCGCGGCCGACTATGCCGCGGCTAACCAGGCGGCGATCCGGCGCATCGAGGGCTTCGTCAAGGAGCTCGCCATCGACTGCGCTTTCGAGCACAAGGCGGCCTACCTCTACGGCCGTGCCGAGGAGTCGGTGCCGGCGCTCGAGGCCGAGGTCGAGGCGGCCCTGCGGCTCGGCCTGCCGGCAAGCTTCACCCGCGAGCTGCCGCTGCCCTTCCCGGTCGCCGGCGCAATCCGCTTCGACGGCCAGGCGCAGTTCGATCCGGTGCGCTACCTCGACGGTCTCGCCGCCGCCTTCGCGCGCGAGGGACAGCTGTTCGAGAACACGCGGGTGACGAAGGTGGAGTCCGGCGAGCCCTGCCGCGTAGAGACCGAGAGCGGCGCCACCGTTACCGCCGACCACGTTGTCGTGGCGACGCAGATACCGACGGTGCCGGACGGCATGTTCTTCGCCAAGGCCTACCCCTTCGCGCACCCCATGGCCGCCGGCCGGGTCGACCCGGCGCGCGCCCCCGACGGCATGTTCAAGAGCACGGACGAGCCGAGCCACTCGTTCCGCGTCGACCGCCGCAACGGCGAGACCTACCTCGTCGCCGCCGGCGGCACTTACAAGCCCGGCCACACCGAGGAGGCGACCGAGCTCGCCGAGGAGCTCGAGCGCTTCCTGCAGGAGGCTTTCGGGATCGAAGAGGTGGCCTATCGCTGGACCAGCGAGGATTTCTCGCCGATGGACGGCCTGCCCTTCGTCGGGCGTGCCAGCAGCGGCTCGCCGCTGCTCGTCGCCACGGGCTTCAAGGCCTGGGGCATCACCAACGGCACGGCGGCGGGCGCGATCCTCTCCGACCTCGTACTGGGCTGCGAGAATTCCTGGGCCGCCGTCTTCGACGCCACGCGCCTCAGGCCGGCGGCGGGCGGGCCGACCTTCCTGAAGGAGAACCTCGAGGTCGCCGGCCACTTCGTGAAGGACCGCCTGTTCGGAAGCCGGTCGAGCGAGGTCGAGCTGGCGCCCGGACAGGGCGCGGTGTTCGAGGTGGAGGGCGAGAAGCTCGCGGTGTCGAAGGACGCTGACGGCAGGCTCCACGCCCTTTCCGCGATCTGCAGCCATCTCGGCTGCGTCGTCGGCTGGAACTCGATCGACCGCAGCTGGGACTGCCCCTGTCACGGCTCGCGCTTCCTGGAGGACGGCAGCGTATTGACCGGCCCCGCGACCACGGCGCTCGAGCGCAGGGAGCTCGCGCCGCCGGGCGACGAGTAGCGCGAACTCCGGAGGCTCCGCGCAGCGCATTTCCGCCGTTGTCGCCGCGGTCGATCTGGCATACCTCCTTCGGCCATGGAGACCCGGCCCAACACCTTCTTCTGCATCGACGGCCACACCTGCGGCAATCCGGTGCGGCTGGTCGCGGGCGGCGGCCCGGCCCTGCGCGGTGCCTCGATGAGTGAGAAGCGGCAGGACTTCCTGGCGCGCTACGACTGGATCCGCACCGCCCTGATGTTCGAGCCGCGCGGCCACGACATGATGTCGGGCTCGCTGCTCTACCCGCCGACGCGCCCCGACTGCGACGTCGCCATCCTCTTCATCGAGACCTCCGGCTGCCTGCCGATGTGCGGCCACGGCACGATCGGCACCGTCACCTTCGCGATCGAGCGCGGCCTGGTGCAGCCGGCCGAGGAGGGCCTGCTCGCCCTCGACGCCCCGGCCGGCCGGGTGCTCGCCCGCTACCGGCGCGACGGCCAGGGCCGGGTCGAGGCGGTGCGCATCACCAACGTGCGCTCCTTCCTGGCGGTCGAGGGGCTGGAGGTCGATTGCCCGACCCTCGGGCCCCTGACCCTGGACATCGCCTACGGCGGCAACTTCTACGCCATCGTCGAGCCGCAGCAGCGCTTCGGCGGGCTGGAGACGATCGCGCCGGCCGAGGTGCTGCGCCTCTCGCCGCTGCTGCGCCAGGCGGTCAACGAGGCCGTCGAGGTCGTGCATCCCGAGGACCCGACGATCCGCGGCGTCAGCCACGTGCTGTGGACCGGCCGGCCGACCCAGGCCGGGGCCGACGCCCGCAACGCCGTCTTCTACGGCGACAAGGCGATCGACCGCAGCCCCTGCGGCACCGGCACCTCGGCGCGCATGGCCCAGCTCCACGCCAAGGGCCGCCTGAAGGCCGGCGCGGACTTCGTCCACGAGTCGATCATCGGCAGCCTGTTCCGCGGCCGCATCGAGGAGGAGACGAGGCTGGCCGGCCGTCCGGCCATCGTGCCCTCGGTCGAGGGCTGGGCGAGGATCACCGGCCTCAACACGATCTTCGTCGACCCCCACGACCCCTTCGCCCACGGCTTCCAGGTCGTGTGAGGGGAAGGCGCCCCCCACTCCCCGCCCTTACTCTTCGTCGTTCCCGCCCCTCTCCTTCGTCATTCCCGCGAAGGCGGGAATCCATAGGGAGCCGCCGTCGCGCACGGACGGGGCCGCCGGCACGGGCGGGAAGCCACGATGGATCCCCGCCTTCGCGGGAATGACGAAAAAAGAAGGCCTCGCCCCCTACTCCCCTCCCAGCAGATGCCGATTCGGCCGGCGCGCGGCCTCGGCCAGCTCGGGGATCTCGATGACCGCCACGCCGAAGCGCTGCAATCGGCCGATCGCCTCGTTCTCCACGAACTTCGGCGGCTCGCGCAGGGCCAGCACGACGCGGCGGATGCCGGCCTCCAGGATATGCTGGGCGCAGGGCTTGCGCCCGGAGAGGCGCAGGCCGCAGGGCTCCATCGAGGCGTAAATCGTGGCGCCCGCCAGGTCGAGCCCGGCGCGGCGCGCCTTGTCCAGCGCGACCTCCTCGGCGTGCCAGGCCTCGCCGAGCTCTCGGCTGAAGCCGGTCGCCAGCAGGCGGCCGCTGGCGTCGGCGATCATCGAGCCGACGGAATAGGCGGTTTGCGAAGGGGTGCAGCGCTCGGCCAGGGCGACCGCCTGCTCCAGCAGCGCCCGGTCCCAGGAGGTCTGGTGGGGGGCAACGGCTGCGGGCAAGGCTACTCCGCCGCGAGCTTAGGCCGCGCGTCGAGACCCGCCTGGACGATGCCGATGACCCGCTCGCGCTCGGCGCCCTCGAGCTTGCGGCGCGGCGCGCGCACCGTCTCGGTGCCGTGGCCGCAGAGCGCCTGGGCCAGCTTGATGTACTGGACCAGCTTGATGTGGACGTCGAGGTGCAGCAGCGGCGTGAACCAGCGGTAGAGCGTCCGCGCCTCCTCCCAGCGCTCCTGGTGGATCAGGCGCCAGAGCCGCACCGACTCTTCCGGGAAGGCATTGACCAGCCCGGCGACCCAGCCGGTGGTGCCGAGCATGGCGGTCTCCAGCGCCAGGTCGTCGACGCCGCAGAACAGGGTGTAGCGCTCGCCCACCTGGTTGACGATGTCGGTGATCCGGCGCGGGTCGTCGGAGCTCTCCTTGATGGCGACCAGGGTCTCCTCGTCGGCCAGCTCGGCGAACATCTCCGGGGTCACGTCGACGCCGTAGGTGACGGGGTTGTTGTAGACCATGACCGGCAGGTCGCTGGCGCGCGCCACGGCCCGGAAGTGCGCCATCGCCTCGGCGGCGTCGGCCCGGTAGACCATCGCCGGCAGCACCATCAGGCCGCTGCAGCCGAGCGCCTGCATGTCCTCGGCGAAACGGCAGGCGGCGCGGGTCGAGAACTCGGCGACGCCGGCGAGCACCGGCACGCGGCCGGCCACGGTCTCGAGCGTGGCGCGGATCACCTCGCGCTTCTCCTCGGGCTCCATCGTCGTGGCCTCGCCGAGGGTCCCGAGCATGATCAGGCCGTCGACGCCCGCCTCGACCAGGGTACGGACATGGGCCTGGTTGGCCTCCGCGTCGATCGATTCGTCGGAGGCGAACTGGGTCGTCACCGCGGGGAAGACGCCGGTCCAGTCACCGGCCGTGACGCTGCTCATGAATCGCTCCTGCCTGTCGAGGAAACCGGCGACCGGTATAGCGCGGCCGCGACCTGCCACCCAAGAGCCTTTGTCGCCGCCCGTGTCCGCCGGAGGCCATGCCGGCTGCGCGGCGCAGCCGTGCAGGGCGCAGGCTTGACGCTCCGCGAGCCGGCTGGGCAGGCTCGCCCGGTCGAATCAGAGGAACAGAGAGGGGCCGCGCGCAGCCGCGCCGGCGGTCGAGCCGATGCAGCGAACCGCGCCGAGCGTCCCCGACCTGCGGTTCCAGTCGATCCAGCGCGTGCGGGTGTCCGACCGGGTCGCGCGCGAGATTCTGCGGCTGATCGCGGCTGGCGAGCTGGTCCCCGGCGAGCGCCTGCCGGGCGAGCGCCAGCTCGCCGAGCTGATGGAGGTGAGCCGGGCGTCGGTGCGCGCCGCCCTCCAGCAGCTCAAGGCCCAGGGCTTCGTCAGGGCGGTCCGGGGCGGCGGCACCCGCATCGTCGCCTCGACCGATCCGCTCGACGTCGGCCTGACCGAACTGATCCGGGCCAGCGCCGCCAACCTCGCCGACCTCGCCGAGATCCGCGCCAACCTTGAGATCTGGGCGGTGCGTCGCGCGGCCGAGCGGGGCGGCGACGGGCGCCTGCCGGAGATCGCCCGCATCCTCGAGGCGATGGCGGACCCCGAACGCCCGGCCGCCTGCCGCGCGGAGGACGATCACGCCTACCACCTCGCCATCGCCAGGGCGTCGGGCAGCGCGGTCTATCGGCACCTGATGTCGGTGCTCGGCGAGATCCTGGAGAAGATGTTCGACCACAGCCGCAACCGCCACTACCCGACGGAGCGGGACGACCGCTGCCTGCTCGACCAGCACCGCGCCATCTACCGGGCGATCGAGGCAGGCGACGCCGAAGCCGCCGGCCAGGCGATGCGGGAGCACCTCGAGGCCGCGCAGGCGGGCTTTCGCAATCCACCGGCGGAGTCCGAGGCGGCGGACCTCCAGCCGCTGCCTCGACGGCGCTCCGCCGGCGGCCGGGGCGCATGACGGTGCCATCCGGGCCGGCGGCGGCGCGCGGCGGCGGCACCGCCCTGCCCTGGATCGTCTGGGGCCTCGGCGCCACGCTGTTCTGCTACGGCTTCTTCCAGCGCGTCGCGCCGAGCGTCATGGTCGACTCGCTGATGCGCGACTTCCAGGTCGGAGGGGCGCTGCTGGGCGGCCTGTCCGCCTTCTACTTCTACGCCTACGCCGGCCTGCAGATCCCCGTCGGCCTGCTGGTCGACCGCTACGGGCCGCGTCGCATGCTGGCACTGGGCGCCGGCCTCTGCGGGCTCGGCAGCCTCGTCTTCGGCCTGTCCGAGCAGGTCGAGCTGGCCTACCTCGGCCGGCTCCTGATCGGCGCCGGCGCCGGCTTCAGCTTCGTCGGCACGCTGAAGCTGGCGACCCTGTGGTTCGCACCCCAGCGCTTCGCCCAGCTCGCGGGGATGACCATGATGCTGGGCATGCTCGGCGGCATCCTGGGCCAGGCGCCGCTCGCCGCCCTGGTCGAGGCCTTCGGCTGGCGCGGCACGATGCTCGTGGCCGGCGGGGCCGGCGGCCTGCTGGCGCTGGCGATCTGGCTGGTCGTGCGCGACAGCGGCTTGGCCGGGCCCGCCGAGGGCGCCCCGCCACCGCGGGCCGGCGCGGGCGAGCTCTGGAGCGGCATCGTGCGGGTGCTGGGCAACCGCCAGCTCTGGGTGATGACGCTGATCGCCGCCGCGATGAGCGCGCCGATGCTGACCGTCGCCGGCCTCTGGGGCGTGCCCTGGCTGATGCACGTCCACGGCTACGCCCGGTCCGAGGCTGCAGGCACCAATTCACTGCTGCTGATCGGCTGGGCGGTTGGCTCGCCGCTCGCCGGCATTCTTTCCGACCGGCTCGGCAGGCGCCGCCTGCCGCTGCTGCTCGGCGCCCTGCTCGGGCTGGTCTGCCTGGTCGCCCTGCTCTATCTGCCGGGGCTGCCGGGGGCGCTGCTCTCGGCGCTCTTCTTCCTGGCCGGCGTGGGCATGGGCTGCATGGCGATCACCTACGCCATGGCCCGCGAAAGCGTGCCGGCGAGCGACGCCGGCACCGCCATGGCCCTGGTCAACACCGCGACCGTCGGCAGCGGCGCGCTGTTCCAGCCGTTGGTCGGCTGGCTGCTCGATCTCGGCTGGGACGGCGAGCTGGAGGCCGGCGCGCGGGTCTACGGCGCCGGCGCCTACGATGTCGCCCTGGGCACCCTGGCGGCGCTGCTGGCGGTCGGGCTGCTCGCCGGCCTGCTGCTGCGCGACACCGGCCCCGCCACGGCCTAGCCAGCCTGCCCGTCGGCTGGAGTCCGCCCGAGACGGAGAGGCTGCGCGCGACGGCCTGACGAGGCTGCGCCGGCGTGCTAGCCTGGATTTCTCATACTGGAAGGGGTCGTCACGTGGGTTATCGGCGGACAGGCAAGGAGAAGCGGGCAGCGCGATGCGGCGCATCGGGCAAGCGCTTCGACGCCGCCTGTGCGGTGATAGCCCACGCCCTTCGGGTCGCTCCTGGCGGAGCGAGCCCGCCAGGGGCGATGCCGACCCCTTCCAGATGAGAGATCCAGGCTAGACAGCGGGCATGGACGCCCGACAGCTCCTCGACGAGGCCTTTGGCGCCGCCCTCGCCGCCGCCGACCCGGCCCGGGTGCTGCCCGCCGCGCTGCCCGAGGCGCCGACCGGGCGCACCCTCGTCGTCGGCGCCGGCAAGGCCGCCGCCGCCATGGCCCGGGCGCTCGAAAGCGCCTGGCCGGGACCCCTGGAAGGGCTCGTCGTCACCCGCTACGGCCACGGCCGGCCGGCCGCCGGCCCCTGCGAGCGCATCGAGGTCGTCGAGGCCGCCCATCCGGTGCCCGACGCCGCCGGCCGCGAGGCCGCCCGCCGCATCCTGGAGCTGGCGCGCGGCCTCGGCTCCGAGGATCTGCTGCTCTGCCTGATCTCCGGCGGCGGATCGGCCCTGCTGAGCCTGCCGGCGCCCGGCCTGGACCTGGCCGACAAGCAGGCGGTGAACAAGGCGCTGCTGGCCAGCGGCGCCGCGATCGGCGAGATGAACTGCGTGCGCAAGCACCTCTCCGCGATCAAGGGCGGCCGGCTCGCCGCCGCGGCGCACCCTGCGCGGGTCGTGACCCTGGCGATCTCCGACGTGCCCGACGACGACCCGGCGACCATCGGCTCTGGCCCCACGGTCGGCGACCCGACCAGCTTCGCCGACGCCCGTGCGATCCTGCGCAAGTACGGGATCGAGCCGCCCGAGGCCGTGCGCCGCCATCTCGAGGAAGGCGCCGAGGAGACGCCCAAGCCGGATGATCCGCGGCTGGCCGGAAGCCGCCTGGAGCTGATCGCCCGGCCCCAGGACGCACTCGAAGCCGCCGCCGAGGTCGCCCGTTCGGCCGGCGTGACGCCGCTGATCCTGGGCGCCGACATCGAGGGCGAGGCCCGCGAGGTTGCCCGGGTGATGGCCGGCATCGCCAAGCAGGTGCGCCGCTTCGGGCAGCCGGCCGCGGCGCCCTGCCTGCTACTCTCGGGCGGCGAGACGACGGTGACCCTGAAGGGCAAGGGCGGTGGGCGCGGCGGACGCAATGCCGAGTTCCTGCTGGCGCTGGCCGTGGCGCTCGACGGGCTCGACGGGGTCCATGCCCTGGCCTGCGACACCGACGGCATCGACGGCAGCGAGGACAATGCCGGCGCCCGGCTCGCGCCGGACAGCCTGGCCCGGGCGGCGGCCCGCGGGCTCGACGCCAAGGCGCTGCTCGCGGCCAACGACGCCTACGGCTTCTTCGCCGGGCTCGACGACCTGATCGTGACCGGCCCGACCCTGACCAACGTTAACGACTTCCGCGCCATTTTGGTAACGTGACCGCCGCCGCTTCGCCGGGCACCGAAGGCGGACCAGCCTGGATTTCTCATACTGGAAGGGGTCGTCACGTGGGTTATCGTCGGACAGGCAAGGAGAAGCGCGCAGCGCGATGCGGCGCATCGGGCAAGCGCTTCG
>NZ_JBBDQW010000082.1:0-17575 GCF_040905785.1 Tistlia sp. | reverse complement strand
ATCCGGCCCGGCGGATTCGCCACGACCTCATCGAGCAGCGTCCGTCCCCTTAGGGCAACCGAGCCAGGAGGCTGCGAGGCCGGCCTCCCGAAGACCGGCGACCGGGGCCGGCCTTCGGGGCGACTTCCGGTCAGCGCATGTCGTCGCGGTAGGTGTTCACCGTTTCGGCGACCTCCGGGTCGGCCTGTACGACCTCGACGATGGCATTGTACTCGGGGACCGTCAGGCCTTCCTCGCGCACGGCCTCGGCCATCTGTTCCATGGCCTGGGTGCGCATGGCCTGCTGCTCCTCGGCGTCGCCGGCGCCGGCAATGCGGTCTGCCCACTCCTCGTTCAGGCGCTCGACCTCCAGGGTCGCCGCCGCGAAGGACTGCAGCTGGGCGTCGTCCGGCTGGCCCGCGGGCGAGCCCGGAGCCGTCTGCGCCGTCTGCGCCTCGACGCCCGAGGTGAGCGCCAGCGGCGCGGCGAATACCAGGGCACCGAAGGCGACGGCGGTGGCGGTCTTGCGGAGAAGCGGTGACATGGGGAATCCTTCCATTGGTGTCTCGGTGCCGCGCCCTTCGGACACGACGAGGGCCGCGCGGGGGCGGCACACATCCCACGGACGGCGGCCACGGCGATCCGGTTCCGTCGCCTGGCCCGCGTGGCGGCAACGGCGGCGGACCCGCCCCAGCCCGGCGGAACCCTTTGCCCCCGGCTACCGTCTGTTGGGCAGCAGCGACGGAATCGACGCGGGAAGGGCAGGCCATGGGTGGTGACGGTGGGCGGTGACGCAGAAGACCTGAAGTGGCTGATCGCTCGGGAGATCCCGCACCTCCGGCGCTATGCCTGCTTCCTGGTCGGCGATCGCGCGCGCGCCGACGATCTGGTCCAGGACTGCCTGGAGCGGGCGCTCCGCAAGCGCCACCTCTGGAAGCGCCACGGGACCCTGCGCAGCTGGCTGTTCCGCCTGCTCTACCGGCTCCACATCGACGCCGGCCGCAGCCTCTCCAGGCGCCGCACCGCGACCGACGCGGCCGCCGACGCCCAGGTGAGCGTGCAGTGGCCGGATCAGGAGCCCTCGTTGCAGGTCGGAGACGTGGCGTTCGCGCTGCGCCGGCTGCCGGAGGACCAGCAGGCGGCGATCCTGCTGATCGGTGTCGAAGGCTTCTCCTACGAGGAGGCGGCCCGGGTTCTCGACATCCCGATCGGCACCCTGAGGTCGCGCCTGTCGCGCGGCCGGGACGCCCTGCGCGCGCACTGGTCGCCGGAGTTGGAAGAGAGCGACCGCCCTGCCCTGAGGAGGGTCAAATGACGAAGAGCGTCAGCCTGATGCGGCGCTTCCGCAGGCTCCTCGCCGGAACGGCAGAGGCGCCCACGCCAGCCGGAGAGGATGCCGTCACGGAACTCGATCTCCTGGCCTACGCCGACCGTCGACTGGAGGACGACCCGGCGCGCCGAGCCCTGGTCGAGCGGCATCTGGCGGCGCAGCCGGAGCAGGCCGAGCGGATCGCCGCCTTCCAGGCACAGAACGAGGCCCTGACGCGGGCCGGCGCCGCCTGGGTCGAAGCCCCTGTGCCGCCCCGCCTGCTCGCCGCGCTCGCGCAGGAGAAGCCGGCGCCCAGGCGGCTCGCAACCCAAGCCGCCGCGATGGCCGCGCTGGTCGCCGTCTCGGCCTCGGCCGGCTGGCACGCCGGGATCGAGCGATCGACCGGCGACGGCTCGACCGGCAGCTTCGCGGCGAGCGCGCTCTCGGACTATCGCCAGCAGCCGGATACGACGGCCCAGGCGCCGGCAACGGCGCAGGCCCATCGCGCTGCCGGCGGTGCCGGAGCGGGGGACTTCGCGATCGGCACGCTGCCGGCCAACGACCTCGGATCGCAGGTGCTGAGCCGCCAGGGCTTGGCGCCCGTCACCTGGCTGCGCCGCCGCATCGCGGTCGAGGTCGAGGCGCCGGACCTGGGCGCCGAGGGCTTCAGCCTGGTCGAGAGCCGGCGGGTCGAGCTGAAGGGAACACCGGCCGTGCGCCTGCTCTATCAGCGCGCGGGGGAGCGGGTCAGCCTCTACCTGAGGCCGCGCTGGGAGGAAGGTGCCGGGCCGGTTGCACGGACCGAGTCCGACGGACTGACCGTGCTGCACTGGCTTGACGGTCCCTTGGCGATCGCCCTGGTGACCGATGGCACCGACGGCGAGGCGACGGCTGCCCTGGCTCGCAGGGTGCATCGGACGCTCGCCCGACCGCAACTGGTCGAGCCGAGCGCCGAACCGGACCGGTCCCAGGACGCTCGCCTGGGCGCTCCGTCGGGGCCGGAACTGCTGTCGCTGGGCGAGACCCTCTCAAGCCAGCCGCAGCCGGCCGCCCAGACCGAACCAGCCCTGTGAGGTCGGCCGCCGACCTTTGGCCGGAACCGAATCGAGCCGCCGCCCGTCCGTGGGGTGGATGTCGAGGAACCGCCCCCCGCCCCTGCGGGCCGAGGTTCCGCGGCGCCCCGATTGCCGCGCGCAGTCGACGGAAAGCAAAAAACGGAGGAAGATGATGCAACGTTATCGGCAGCTTCTCAGCGCCCCCCCGCTCATCGCCGGGCTCTTCGCCATTGGCCTTGGCTTCGGATTGGCCGCATGCGACGAAACCGCTGAGGATCAGGGCGCCCAGCCTCAGCAGCAGCAGCAGCCGACCGCACCACAGTCCGGGAGCGGCGGATAACGCATGACGAAAGCTCAGTCGGTCGGGCCGTGGGCGAGGCTCGCGGCGCTACTCTTGGCGATCTTCGCGATTGCCGTGCTCGCGGCCCCCGGCGAGGCGCAGTTGCTCTGCAACAAGCCGCTCCAGCCCCTCTGCTCGATGGAGGGGCAGCAATTCGCCGACGATGAGATGGCGCGAACGCGTTGCCGGGACGACGTACGGACCTACATCGCCGAGCTCGATACCTTCGAGACCTGTCTCACCAAAGCGGCAACTGAAGCCGAGGAGGCTCGGGAGGATGCCCGCCGTTTCCTGAGCTGTTTGGAATCGGAAGACATCGGCAACTGCTCGCTGGAGGCCGATCCCGGCACCTGAGGTCGTCCGTGCCGCTCTCGGCCGCGGCAGCGCCTCCCCTTCGTCGCCGGCGCCGCCGACGGCGAGCCGGCCCCCTCGATCAAGGAAGGCGACCTCAGGCTGCATCTTCCAGTGCCTTGACACCCGGCAGCGTCTTGCCTTCCAGCCACTCCAGGAAGGCGCCGCCGGCCGCCGAGACGTAGGAGAAGCGGCCCTCCACCCCGGCCTTGGCGAGCGCCGAGACGGTGTCGCCGCCGCCGGCGACGCTGAGCAACCGGCCCGCCTCGGTCAGGCTGGCCGCGGCACGGGCGACGGCGACGGTGCCGGCGTCGAAGGGCGGCACCTCGAAGGCGCCCAGCGGTCCGTTCCAGACCAGCGTCTTGCAGGATTCCAGGCGGCGCGCGAGATGCTCGGCGGTCGCCGGACCGACATCGAGGATCATCCGGTCGGCGGGCACCGCCTTGATCGAGACGGTCTCGCTGGCGGTACCCTCCTTGAGCTCGGCGGCGACGACGGCGTCCGTCGGCAGCACGAGGTCGCAGCCGGCGGCCTTGGCCTTGGCGACGATCTCACGCGCCGTGTCCGCCATCTCGTGCTCGCACAGCGACTTGCCGACCTCGATGCCCAGGGCGTTGAGGAAGGTGTTGGCCATGCCGCCGCCGATCGCCAGCACCTGGACCCGCCCGACCAGGTTGCCGAGCAGATCGAGCTTGGTCGAGATCTTGGCGCCGCCGACGATGGCGGCGACCGGCCGCTCCGGATGCTCGAGCGCCCTGCCCAGGTGCTCCAGCTCCTCCTGCATCAGCCGGCCGGCGAAGGCCGGCAGGCGGCGCGCCACGGCCTCGACCGAGGCATGCGCCCGGTGCGCGGCCGAAAAGGCGTCATCGACGTAGAAGGCGCCGAGCTTCGCCAGCGCCGCCGCGAAGGCCGGGTCGTTGGCCTCCTCGCCCTCGTGAAAGCGCAGGTTCTCGAGCAGCAGCACCCGTCCCGGCGCCAGATCGGCGACCGCCCGCTCCGCCGCGTCGCCGACGCAGTCCGAGGCGAAGGCGACGGCCTCGCCGCCCAGCGCCTGCGCCAGCGGCTCGACCAGCGGCGCCAGCGACAGCTCCGGCACCCGCCTGCCCTTGGGCCGGCCGAAGTGCGAAAGCAGCACCACCTTGGCACCCTTGGCCTGGAGGTCGCGGATCGTCGGCAGGGCGCGCTCGATGCGGGTGGCGTCGGTCACCCGCCCGTCCTTCATCGGCACGTTGAAGTCGACACGCACCAGGACGGCCTTGCCGTCGGGCTGAAGCTGGTCCAGCGTCTTGAAGCGCGGCATCGGCACCCTCTCTCCTTGCGGTTTCCTGCGGCCGAGGGGATCGGCGTCCCGGGTCGGGACCGGCGCGCCGGCCGTGATACACGAGCCGGCGGCCGGCACCAAGGGCGCCCATACCTCCTCGAGACTAGTGCGCGACGCGATTGACGCCAGGGTGACGGCCACCCAGACTCCTGTCTCGATGAGCGAGCCCGCCCCCTCCTCCGGACCGGCGTCCAGCGGCAGCGAGCAGCCCCTGCTGCAGGCCGCGCTGGCCTTGGGCCAGGCGGCGCGCGTCGCCGCCTACTGGAGCCAGTACGCCCTGTCCCGCCGGTTGACCCGGCCGGTCCGCTCGCGCCGGCCGATCGCCGGCGAGGGCCCGGGCCTGGGCTACGTGCTGCAGGACCTGCGCCTGCTGCTGCGCCGCGACCGCGACAACGTGGCCGCCGGCCTCTACCGGCCGCCGCACGACCTGCTGGAAGCGCCCTTGCGCGCGCTCGCCGGCGCGCCGCGCTACCTGCGCGACCTGCGGCAGGTCGAGCGCCGCCGCCACGCCCGTCGGCACAACGAGGTGTCCCGCCCGCCGCCCGGCTCGGGGCCGCCGCGCGACCTGGTCGGCGAGGGCGCCTACCCGAAGTACTACCTGCAGAACTTCCACTACCAGACCGATGGCTGGCTCAGCGCCGAGTCGGCGGCGCTCTACGACCATCAGGTCGAGGTGCTCTTCGTCGGCGGCGCCGACGCCATGCGCCGCCAGGCCCTGGTGCCGCTCGCCGGCTTCCTGCGCGAGCGTCGCCAGGCCGGGCTGCGACTGCTCGACCTGGGCTGCGGCACCGGCCGCCTGCTGAGCTTCGTCAAGGACAACTGGCCGCGCCTGCCGGTGACCGCGCTGGACCTCAGCCCGGCCTACCTGGAGGCGGCGCGCCGCCAGCTGGCGCCCTGGCGCGACACGGCCTTCGTGCAGGCGCCGGCCGAGGCGACCGGGCTGCCGGAGGCGGGCTTCGACATGATCACGGCAGTCTACCTGTTCCACGAGCTGCCGGCGCGCGTCCGCCCGCAGGTCCTGCGCGAGGTCGTCCGCCTGCTCCGGCCGGGCGGCCTCTTCGTGCTGGTGGACTCGCTGCAGAAGGGCGACCACCCGCCCTACGACCCGCTGCTCGACTACTTCTCGGAGGCCTTCCACGAGCCCTACCATGCGAGCTACCTGAAGGCCGACCTGGAGGGGCTGCTGCGGCGCGCCGGCCTGGTGCCCGAGGGCCTGGAACGCGCCTTCTTCAGCCGCGTGATGACCGCCCGCCGGACCGTCTGATCGCCGAGCGGGCGCCGAGGCGGGACCTTCGCCTCCGCGCGCCTCCGGGGGCGCGTTCCCGGCGACGCCGCTTCAGGCGGTGCAGACCGCCTCCGCGCGGGCGTACTCCCGGCCCCCGACGTCGCCGAGCGCGAGGCGCCAGCGGCCCGGCGCCGGCATCGCGGCGCGCGCCATGAGCCGGCGCCCGGCCTCGACCTCGGTACGGAAGACGACGTCGAGCGAGACGAGCGAGCCCGACCGCGTGCCGCCCGAAGGCGCGAGCGGCTCGAGCAGCCAGGCGATCAGGTGGGCGTTGTTGACGTGGCCGTTGGCGTCCAGGTCGGCGTGGCGCGACAGGACCTCGACCTCGCGCGTGGCTTCCTTCAGCGCCGGCACCGTGCGCCCGGGGAAGTCCAGCGGGTCGTCGCCGTCGACGGTCACGCGCGCCGCCATCCAGTCCGGCGCCGGGACCGCGGCGCGGGTCGCGGAGTCGAAGACCATCCAGAGCGCCAGCGCCTCGGCCAGGCCCCGCCCGTCCGCGCCGGTCACCCGGTAGCGGCGCCGGAAGGCACCGCGCTGCACCGACTGGGGCCAGGTCTCGACGGTCACCCGCTCCTCGGCCGGCGGCAGCTCGGCGATCTCGATGTACTGGCGCGCCATGACCCAGAACAGCCCGGCCTCGAGCATCCGCGCGAGGCCCAGGCCGAGCGCCTCGGCGTGCTCGGCCGCCGCCTGCTGCAGCCAGTTGGCCACGCCCGGCAGGGTCGCGCGCCCGTCCGGCCCGGCCTCGTAGACCCGCACCGGGAAGACCACGCGGTGCCGCGCCGGGCCGGCCGAGCTGCCCCCGGACATCCCGTCCGCGCCTAGCGCTCGAGGCGCCGGTACTTGATGCGGTGCGGCTGGTCGGCCTCGGCGCCGAGCCGGCGCTTCCGGTCGGCCTCGTAGTCCTGGTAGTTGCCCTCCAGCCAGACCACCTCGCTGTCGCCCTCGAAGGCCAGGATGTGGGTGGCGACGCGGTCGAGGAACCAGCGGTCGTGGCTGATCACCATGACGCAGCCGGCGAACTCCAGCAGCGCCTCCTCGAGCGAGCGCAGGGTGTCGACGTCGAGGTCGTTGGTCGGCTCGTCGAGCAGGATCAGGTTGGCGCCCGAGCGCAGCATCTTGGCCAGGTGCACGCGGTTGCGCTCGCCGCCCGAGAGCTGCCCGACCTTCTTCTGCTGGTCGGGGCCCTTGAAGTTGAAGGCACCGACGTAGGCGCGGCTCGGCGTCTGCTTCTTGCCGACCTGGATGACGTCGAGGCCGTCGGAGATCTCCTCCCAGACCGAGGCATCGGCCCTGAGCGCGTCGCGCGACTGGTCGACGTAGCCCAGCACCACCGTCTCGCCGACCCGCAGATCGCCGGAGTCCGGCTTCTCCTGGCCGACGATCATGCGGAACAGCGTGGTCTTCCCGGCGCCGTTCGGGCCGATGATGCCGACGATCGCGCCCGGCGGCACCTTGAAGGACAGCTCGTCGATCAGCAGCTGGTTGCCGAACGCCTTGCGGACCCGGTCGGCCTCGACCACCAGGTCGCCGAGGCGCGGACCCGGCGGGATCGTGATCGAGCCGGGCTCCGGCGCCTTGTCGTTGGCCTGGCGCAGCAGCTCCTCGTAGGCCTGGACGCGGGCCTTCGACTTGGCCTGGCGGGCCTTCGGCGACTGACCGATCCACTCCTGCTCGTGGGCCAGGGCTCGCTGGCGGCCCTGCTCCTCCTTCGACTCCTGCTCGAGGCGCTTGCGCTTCTGCTCGAGCCAGCCGGAGTAGTTGCCCTGGTAGGGGATGCCGCGCCCGCGGTCGAGCTCGAGAATCCAGCCGGCGACGTTGTCCAGGAAGTAGCGGTCATGGGTCACCGCCACGACGGTGCCGGCGTATTCGTCCAGGAAGCGCTCCAGCCAAGCCACCGATTCGGCGTCCAAGTGGTTGGTCGGCTCGTCGAGCAGCAGCATGTCGGGCTTCTGCAGCAGCAGGCGGCAGAGCGCGACGCGGCGCCGCTCGCCGCCGGACAGCGTGGCGACCTCGGCCTCGCCCGGCGGGCAGCGCAGCGCATCCATCGCGACCTCGACGCGGCGCTCCAGGTCCCAGGCGTCGGCGGCGTCGATCTTCTCCTGCAGCTCGGCCTGCTCGGCGAGCAGCTTGTCGAAGTCCGCGTCCGGGTCGGCGAACTCGTTGGAGACCTCGTTGTAGCGGTCGACCAGCGCCTTGAGGTCGGCCAGCGCCTCCATGACGTTGCCGGCGACGTCCTTGTCGGGATTGAGCTGCGGCTCCTGCGACAGGTAGCCGACCTTGACGCCGTCGGCGGCGAAGGCCTCGCCGTTATACTCGCCGTCGAGCCCGGCCATGATCTTCAGCAGCGTCGACTTGCCGGAGCCGTTCAGGCCGAGCACGCCGATCTTGGCGCCCGGCAGGAAATTGAGGCTGATGTCCTTGAGGACCTGCTTGCCGCCCGGAAAGGTCTTCGACAGGCGCTGCATCTGGTAAATGTACTGGTAGGACGCCATGGGCTCCCCTCGCGGCTGGGCCCGCAGCGGCGGGCCGTGAGCTCGGTGGTCGGATTTCTGTCGGGATCGAGATCGCGCGGCATCCTACAGAGGGCGCGCCGCGGGTCAATGGCCGGCTCGGCCGCTCGGGTCCCGCCGCCTATTAGGGGCCCCGCACGCCACCTTTCAAGCCGCCCCTCGAGCCGCCCCCGCCACGCGAGAGGCCGCCCTCGTCAGCCGGCAGCGACGGCGCTCGTCACGGTCGAGTGGATCGAGGCGGCCTGGCGCAGCGCCCGCCGCAGCCGGTCGCGCAAGGGCCCCGGGAGGCTCGCGATCTCGACCTGCGTACCCGGCTCGGCGCCGGCGCGCAGGTCGCGGATCTGCTGGTCGAGGATCAGGGTCATGAACAGCCGCCGCGCCTCGAGCAGGCCGGCGAGGTCGGCCTCGCCGAGCAGGCCGCGCGCTGCCACCGCCTGCAGGCGCGCCGCGCTGGAGGTCTCGGCGACGCCGTGGCGCAGCGCCATCGCCCGGGCGCCGGCGACGATCGGGAACAGGCCGTGGAGCTTGAGGTCTAGGCGGTCGCCGCGATCCCGGAAGCCGCCGAGCAGGGTCAGGGGCGCGCGCAGCGCCTCGAGCTCCTGGGCCATCATCCGCGGCAGCATCGGCCGCCGGGCGGCCGCGGCGGCGCGCGCCCGCAGCGCCTCGGCCAGACCGGCGTCACCGTGGACCCGCTGGAAGTCGTAGAAGATGTCGACCGACAGCAGGTTCTCGCCCTCGGCGCGTCCGACCCAGCCCTCGATGGTCTCCGCCCAGCCCTCCAGGCTGTGGCGCCAGGCGGGGCGCGAGGCCATGACGCCGCCCTTGCAATAGGGGATGCCGGCCCCGTCGAGGATCGCCGAGGCGCGCTCTCCGAGCCGCGCGAACCAGGCGTCGTCAGCCTGCGAGCCGCCGTGCACCAGGGCGTTGTCCTGGTCGGCCGAGAGCAGCGACTCGCCGCGCCCGCCCGAGCCGAGCACCAGGTAGGCCCAGGGCGCCGGCGCCGGACCCTGCTCACTCTCAACCTCGGCGGCGGCCAGGGCGGCGGCGCGCGCCGAGATCTCACGCAGGACGGCGGAGATCACGGCCGCGACCTCGGGAGCCTCGACGCCTTCGGCGAGCAGCGCCTCGGCCAGCTCGAGCATGCCGTCCTGGACGGCCTTCAGGTCCTCCGGCCGGCGCGCTGCGCCGACCGCGTCGCCGACGATCAGGGCCTGGCTGGCGCGCTGCCGCAACAGCCGGCGGGCGGTCAGCAGGCCGACGGGGCGCCCGCCGGAGTCGAGCACGGCCAGGTGGCGCAGCCCGAGCCGAGCCATCCGGCCGATGGCGACGAACAGGAAGCTCTCCGGCTCGACCCCGACGAGCGGCGCCGACATGGTCTCGCCGGCGGTCAGCTCGAGCGCCGGCGCGCCGCCCTCGGCGAGCCGCTGCACCAGGTCGCGCTCGGTCAGGATGCCAGGACCGCCGGCCGCGCCCTCGAGGTCGACGAAGAGGGCACTTTCGCCGGAAGCGCGCAGGGCGCGGGCGACCTCGAGCAGGCTCGCCTCGGCGGCGACGGCGGCCGGGGCGCCGGCCATCACGTCGCGCACGCGATGCCGGTAGGGGTAGGCGTCCAGCCGTTCCAGTGCGCTCCTGTCCATCGCCGCCTCCCTAGCCCCGCTTCCCCCTGCCCCGCCCGCCGCTCAGTGCGTCCAGCCGGCGGCGGCCTGCCGGCCGCGCAGACCGCGGGCGCGCGCGGCGAAGGCCTGCGCTTCGGCGAAGGTGTGGACCCCGGCGTCGGCCAGGCGGGGCAGCAGGCGCAGGTAGATCTCGGCCGTGACCAGCGCGTCGCCCAGCGCCGTGTGACGGCCTTCGACCGGCACGCCGAGACGCCCCGCGATGTCCTCCAGGTTGAGCTCCTTCAGCCCCGGCTCCAGGGCCGCCATGAGCAGGGCGGTGTCCAGCGAGGGCGGCGACCGCCAGGGCCGTCCGCAGCGCACCGCCTCGGCTTCCAGGATGGTCAGGTCGTAGCCGATGCTGTGGCCGATCACGGCGCCGCCGCCGAGCAGGGCCTCGAGGCGCGGCAGCAACTCGGCGATGGCCGGCGCCTGCGCGACCAGGGCGTCGCCGATCCCATGGATCGCCGTCGAGGCGGCCGGGATCGGCACGTCCGGCCTCACCAGGCAGTCGAGGTTGGCCTGGGGGTAGATCCGGGCGCCCTGGAGGCGTACCGCGCCGAGCGAGACGATGCGCGCGGTAGCGACATCGAGGCCGGTGGTCTCGGTGTCGAGCACCAGGGCCGACAGCCGGTCGAGCGGCGTCGATGCCTCGACGGCGACCATCGCCGGCACCGCGTCGTGCAGCCCGAGGTCGTGCTCCAGCGCCGACGCCTCGCTTCCGGCCGCGCCCTCGCCGGGCAGGCGCAGGACCAGGCCGTCGTGGCCGCCGAGGTCGACGACGACCGCCTCGAGGCGGTCGCCCTCGACCGTCGTCAGGATCGCCGCCACGGGACGGCCGGCCAGGCGGGCCGCTTGCTGGGCGGCGATGAGCGGATCGCGCGCGAGCGCGGCGAAGACGCTGGTGCCGACCGCGACCCGCCCGGCCCGCAGCCGGCGGCGAGCCTCGGCATTGACCAGGCTGACCAGCCCGCTGTCGGTCAGCACCAGGAGTCCCTCGGCCGTCGCCGCGACGACGGCTGCCAGCCGTTCGGCGAGCAGCGTCGCCTCGCCCCGCGCCGGCCCCCGCGCCTCGATCAGGCGGGCTGCGGCCGCGCCAAGCTGCTCGGCCTCGGCCCCGGCGTTGCGCGCGGCAGCCTCCAGCGCGCGCGCGTCGCCGCCGGTCCCGGCGGCGACCAGCAGGGCGCCGCGCAGCCGCTCCAGGTCGTCGAAGTGCTGGTCGAGCAGGGTGATCGCCGCCCACAGCCCGGCCAGCGACAGGCCGAGCAGGCCGAGGGGCAGAAGCAGCGGCGCCAGCGAGGCGCCGGCGGCCGAGCCGGCGCCTTCCCCGAGCAGCAGGAAGCCGGCATAGCCGGCGAGCGCCAGGGCGCCGGCGGCGGCCGCCAGCAGCGCCAGGAGGATCGCCCGGCGCTCGCCGCCCCGGCCGGCCCTCATCCCGCGGCTCAGCCGATGGCCGCGCCGCCCGGGAGGCCGGCGGCGAGGGCCTGGCGGCGGCCCTGGACGCCGTGGCCGCCGGCGCGGCTGCCGGCCAGGACATGGGCGAGCGCCACCGTGTCGAAGCAGGCGGTCGCCTCGTCGTACTGGTTGACGAAGGCGAAGCGCACCGAGTTCTCGACCATGAGCTCGTCGTGGGCGCGCAGGCGCCGATGGATCGGCAGCACCGCGAAGATGCGCTGGCCCACCGGGCCGCCGAGGGCGTGCGCCGGCAAGGGCGCTGCCTGCTGCGCGAGGCCGATGCGCCGGCGAAAGTCGGCGGCCTCCCGGTCCCAGGCCTCCGGATCGTGGGCCGGCGGGGCGTGACGGTCGAGGACGGCGCGCAGCCTGGCGACCAGCGACTCGGCCAGAATGAGCTCACGGCCGGACGCGGCCTCGCGCAGCATGCCCTCGTAGAGCAGGCCGAGCCCGGAGGCGGTGGCGGCGTAGGCTTCCCAGCGGCAGATCTCCATGGCCGCGGCGAAGGCCTCCTCGCGCAGCAGCTTGTCCCAGTTCACGCCGGCGCGTGCGTAGCAGTAGTGGATGGCGCTGCGCTGCGAGACGAAGGCCGCGCGCGCCGCGAAGAACTCTTCGAAGTCTTCGGCGGTCGCCACCCTTTGCGACTTCCGCCTGCCCCGACCGAACCCAAGGAACGACAAGTCGACCCTCCCGGCTTTTTTCTTTTTGCGAGCAAAGCACTGTGCTAGCGTCACAATACACGACGTAGGCCGTGTTGCCACTCGACATCGTCAGGGGACCCCGCAAAGGGGCTGGGCGAAGATCAGGGGCAGCGGGGCCGGCGTTCTGCTTGGGGTCGGGGGGCTACGGTAGAACGCGACTCGTTTAAAGTCGCAAAAGGTCCTGACTCGAAGTCGTTCGTTCCGGTTCTGATTTGGCCGGCGTTGTGCCGTCAATAAGAACGAGGCGAGGAGGCCCTGGACTGTCATGGCAAAGACGTTGACGCCGGAAGAGGCAGAACGCCATTGGGCCCGTAGCAAAGGGCTTATGTGGCTCACCCTTGCGATTTGGTTCTTCTTTTCGTTCGTGATCCACTTCTTCGTGGATTCCCTGAACGGGATCGTGATCTTTGGCTTCCCCCTCGGCTGGTACATGGCCGCGCAGGGGTCGCTCATCGTCTTCGTCATCCTCTGCTTCTGGTTCGCCGGTGCGCAGAATCGGATCGACGAGGAATTCGGCGTGGCCGAGGACTGAGGGGGGATCCATGAGCAACGGACGCGACTTCACGAGCAATCTCGGCCGTATCTACGGCATCTACACCGGCGGCTTCATCGCCTTCGTCATCCTGCTGGCCATCCTGGAACAGGTCGGGGTGCCGGATCGCATCATCGGCTACCTCTTCGTGTTCTTCACGATCGGCATCTACGCGCTGATCGGCATTCTCTCCCGGACCATGCAGGTCTCCGAGTACTACGTCGCGGGGCGCCGGGTTCCGGCGCTCTACAACGGCATGGCGACGGCCGCGGACTGGATGAGCGCGGCCAGCTTCATCGCCATGGCGGGCGGCCTCTACGCACAGGGCTACAGCTACCTCGCCTTCGTGCTCGGCTGGACCGGCGGCTACGTCCTGGTGGCGGTGCTGATCGCGCCCTTCCTGCGCAAGTTCGGCGCCTACACGGTCCCCGATTTCCTGGGCTCGCGCTACGGCGGCAACGTCGCCCGCACGATCGGCATCGTGATCCTGTTCTGCTGCTCCTTTAGCTATATCCTGGGGCAGATCACCGGCACCGGCATCATCGCCTCGCGCTTCCTGGGCATCGACTTCAACGTCGCCGTCTTCGTCGGCCTCGTCGGCATCCTGGTGTGCTCGATGCTCGGCGGCATGCGGGCGGTGACCTGGACGCAGGTCGCCCAGTACATCGTCCTGATCATGGCCTACCTGATCCCGGTCGTGATCCTGTCCGCACAGCAGACGGGCATCCCGCTGCCGCAGCTGATGTACGGCACGGTGCTGCAGGAGATCCAGAACCTCGAGCAGACCAAGCCGGCCCTGGCGGGCATCAAGCCCTTCATCCAGACGCCTCAGACCATGACCGAGGCGGCCAACTTCTTCGCCCTCATCCTCTGCCTGATGATCGGCACGGCCTCTCTGCCCCACGTGCTGATGCGCTTCTTCACGACCCCCAGCGTGCGCGACGCGCGCCGGTCGGTCGGCTGGGCGCTGTTCTTCATCTTCCTGCTCTACTTCACGGCCCCGGCCTACGCCTCCTTCGCGAAGCTCGAGGTCTACCAGAACATCCTGGGAGCGGACCTCGCAAACCTCGCCGCCATCCAGGACCTGCCGCGCTGGGTGTTCATCTACGGCGGGATCGATCTCGTGAAGATCTGCGGCGTCAATGCGGTCGACGCCCAGACGGTGCTGGCGGCCTGCCAGGCCAAGGACGTGATCATGCTGGATCACACCAACTTCAGCATCGCCAGCGACACGGTCGTCATCGCGACGCCTGAGATCGCCGGCCTGCCCTACGTGATCGCCGGCCTGGTGGCGGCGGGCGGCCTCGCCGCCGCGCTGTCGACGGCCGACGGCCTGCTGCTGGCCATCGCCAACGCGCTCAGCCATGACGTCTACTACCGCATGGTCGATCCCAAGGCCTCGACGGCCAAGCGCCTGGTGGTCGCCCGCACCCTGCTGGTCGTGGTCGCGGTCCTGGGTGCCGCGGTGGCGACGACGCGGCCGGGCGGCATCCTGGCCCTGGTCGCCTGGGCCTTCAGCCTGGCGGCGGCGGGCCTGTTCCCGGCGCTGGTCATGGGCGTCTGGTGGAAGCGCACGACCAACCAGGGGGCGATCTGGGGCATGATCGCCGGCTTCGGCGTCACGCTCTTCTACCTGATCATGACCCGCTACTTCGGCATGCCGCTGTGGTTCGGCATCAACAACATCTCCGCGGGCATCTTCGGCATCCCGACCGCCTTCCTCGTGACCTGGGTGGTCTCGATGATGACGCCGGCGCCGTCCAAGGAGATGCAGGACTTCGTCGACTCCCTGCGCATCCCCTCCGGGGCGACGCTCATGGACGAAAAGACCTGACGACCCTCCGTCCACCGGAGGTATCGAGGGGGCCCGGGCGACCGGGCCCCCTTTTCCTCGTCCCCGACTCGGCGACTGCTCTAGCCTGGGCTCCAGGACATCCTGCGCGGAGCCGGCACCCCTCATGAGCGGCAACCCCTTCTGGGACGCCTGGTACTTCCACCTGCCGAACTTCGTTCTGGCGGCGTTGATGTATTCCCTGATCGGCCGGCTGCTGCTGCAGATGATCGTTCCCGACGACTGGGACAACTACATCCTCAAGGCCTTCCGCCGGCTGACCGATCCGGTGCTCGCGGCGGTCTCCTACGTCACCCCCGAGGTGGTGCCGGGTGCGATCGTGCTCCTGCTCGCCGTCTTCTGGGTGCTGCTGCTGCGCATCCTGCTGTTCCTCCTGTTCACCCTGTCCGGGCTGCAGCCCGCGACCGGTCTCGGCTGAGGAGCGGCGGATGACTCGCGAGCAGGTCGCCGTCCTGGCCGTCGTCATCGCCATGGTCAACGGCATGTTCTCGCCGAGCCTGCCGCTGTTCTTCTTCGCCAACGCGCCGGCCTGGTACCCCTCCCTGCTGCCGTTCCACCCGGAGTTCATCATCTATCTCTCGCGCATCGCCGCCGCGACCATGACCCTGGTGCTGAGCGGCATTCCGGCCGCGCTCTACGAGCGCTTCGCGCGGCCCGACCCCGAGTCGAGCGTCTCCTCCTGGATCTGGACCATCGCCGCGCTGGCCCTGTCCTGGGAAGCTCTCGACGGCTTCATCACCGCCTTGACGACGCGGGGGTGACCTGCAGGCTGGGCGGGAACCAACGAGCGCGCGGGAGCGCTATGCTGGCAACAGCAAAGGGCGCATTCTTCGCCCGGTGTCTCCAGCGGACGGGCCTTGATGGACCGGATCGAGCAACTGGCGGAGTTCACGATCCTGCGAGCGCTGGCCTACGTCGCGCTCGCCATCGTTCTGCTCATGACAGGCCTGAGCTACGACCCTCTGCTCTGCTTCCGCGCCGGTGCCGTGCTGTGCATGCTGACGGCGGTGGTGCTGGCCTTCCGGGCCTGGGAAGCGCCGACCCGCAGCATCCGCAGCACCGAGCTCTATATCCTTCTCGACGGCGACTTCGGCATGCCCGCGGAGCGCGCGCAGCGCTATGCCGGGGGCGTCCTGCGGCGCCTCTACGCGCGCTTCGCCTGGATCGCCGGTGGCTTCGCAACGAGCTTCTGGCTGGTCTCGCTGGCCGTCCGCCTGCTGTGACGCCGTGACCGCGCCCTGAGATGTTGCAGCGCAGCCTGCTCAAGTTCTGGCTCGGCGCCAGCCTGGTCTGGCTGGTGGCGCTCGCCGCCCTCTCCTGGCTTGGCTACCACGAGGCGATCTTCTCGCTGCCCGCTCCCGGAGATGCGGCCCGGCTCGAAGATCCGGCCCGGCTCTGTGCCGAAGTGGCGGACTGTCGCCGATCGCTCCTGGCCGACCACCTGCTGACCGCCGTCCTGGCCGGCCTCGGCGTCCCGGCCGGCCTGTTCCTGCTCGGCCTGCTGCTGGTCTGGGCGGTCGAGGGGCCGCCGTGGCGACGTTGAGGCTCCGCAGAAGGAGCGCCCCCTGCGACCAGGGAGCGCGGCGGAGCGCCTGAAACCATCGCCGCGCCCCGTCGTTGGACAGGCAATCCCTCCCCGGAACAGGAGCAGAAGATGCCTGGCATCAAGCAATCCCGAATCCTGATCATGGCGACCAACGGCTTCGAGCAGTCGGAGTTGACCGTGCCGCTCGAGAAGCTGCGCGGCTTCGGCGCCGAGGTGAAGGTCGCCTCTCCCGAAAGCGGCAAGATCCGCGGCTGGGACCACACCGACTGGGGCGAGGAGGTCGCGGTCGACCTGACGCTCGACCAGGTCCGCGTCGAGGACTACGACGCGCTGGTGCTGCCCGGCGGCCAGATCAATCCCGACCTGCTGCGCGTCGAGGACACAGCGCTCGAGATCCTGCGCGGCTTCCTGAACGGCGGCAAGGTCGTCGCCGCGATCTGCCACGCACCCTGGCTGCTGATCGAGGTCGACGCCGTGCGTGGCCGCGAGGTCACCTCCTACAAGTCGATCAAGACCGACGTCATGAACGCCGGCGGCAAATGGGTCGACCGCCCGGTCGTGGCCGACAAGGGCATCGTCACCAGCCGCAACCCCGGCGACCTGGACGCCTTCGTCGAGAAGATCGTCGAGGAGGTCGAGGAGGGCCGGCACCGCGACCGCCCGGCCGCCTGATCCGACCCCGTCGACGCAAGCGAAAGGCCCGCCCAGGCGGGCCTTTCGTCGTTCAGCGACACAGGCCGTAGGGCCCCATCTCGAGGTGGAAGTGGTCGCGGTGCGCGGCGTTGTAGTCGGGGCCGAGGACGCCGCGGAACAGCGAGCAGGCGCCGGCGTGGAGATCCTTCAGGAAGGCCTGCTCGGCCGGCGTGCCCTGCCAGCCGCCGAGCACCGAGACCCGCCGCCCGTCCGCCAACCGGAAGCCGGCGATGTCGATGGCGTTGGCCGTCGCGTGCTGGCTCGGGCGACCGGCGGCGCGTCCGTAGACGCGCCGGCAGGCGTAGCTGCCCAGGTGGTCGATGCGCGCGACCTCGGCATCGAGATAGCGGCGGGCCGCCGGTTGGACGACCTCGCGCATCCAGAGCTGTAGCGCCGCCGCCAGCGGGCAGGTCACCTTGAGACCGCCGGGCAGGGGAATCTCGGCGCGCTCCAGGGCGACGACGTTGCGGAAGGCGCAGAAGCCGCCCATCTCGCGGTCCGGCTCGGGCGCAAAGCGCAGCGTCGAGGCCTCCAGCACCGCCGTGCAGGCTTCCGGGGCGTCGCGCAGGCGCGAGAGCTTCCACTCGGTCGCCAGGCCCGGCGGGTCCGCGAGGTCGAGCGGCGCCAGCGGATCGTGCTGCGGCGGAATCCACTCCTGTTGATGGCCGAGGAAGTAGGCGACGGCGATGACCAGGAGAAGAAGAAGGAGTCTGCGCACCAGGGATGGGCCTTGCCGAGTGGGTTGCTGACGGGGGAGCGAACGCCGCCGGTGGCCCGGCGGTTGCCCCCCGCCGGTCGCGGCGTCGTCCCGGCGTCCACGTCCCTCGACGGGCTCGGGACGAAGCGACGGCCGGCGCCCCTGCCCCGCTTGGCTGCCTCTCGCTCGCAGTCCGCTTCGTCCCGAGCCGGTCGAGGGGCGAGAAGCTCCCGGCGCCTGGGCGATGCCGGGGCTCGGGCGCCTTTACGGCGCCCACGCCCCAAGGCGCAGGACGAA
>NZ_JBBDQW010000081.1:0-17746 GCF_040905785.1 Tistlia sp. | reverse complement strand
CTCGATCAGCTTCTCGGTGCCGCGGTGCAGCAGGCCGATGTGCGGGTCGGCGCGCTCGATGACCTCGCCGTCCATCTCCAGGACCAGGCGCAGCACCCCGTGGGCCGCGGGATGCTGCGGCCCGAAGTTCAGGGTCATCGGCTTGATCGTCTGCTCGGCCATCAGGCCTTCCCCTCCCCCATCGCCTTCGCGCCTGCCGCCTTCTCGCCCATCGCCCTCTCGCCGGTCGCCTTGGGTCCCGGCTGCTCGGCCTTCTCGTCGCCCGGCAGCTGCAGCATGCCCTCCCAGGGCGAGACGAAATCGAAGTTGCGGAACTCCTGGACCAGGTCCACGGGCTCGTAGACGACCCGCTTCTGGTCCTCGTCGTAGCGCACCTCGACGTAGCCGGTCAGCGGGAAGTCCTTGCGCAGCGGATGCCCCTCGAAGCCGTAGTCGGTGAGGATCCGGCGCAGGTCCGGGTGGTTCGAGAAGAACACGCCGTAGAGGTCCCAGACCTCGCGCTCGAACCAGTTCGAGGAGCTGAACACGCCCCAGCAGGAGGGCACCGGCGTCTCCTCGTCGGTGACCAGCTTCACCCGGAGCCGCAGGTTGTGCTTCAGCGAGAGCAGGTTGTAGACGACCTCGAAGCGCTCCGGCCGGCCGGGGTAGTCGACGCAGGTCACGTCGACCAGCTGCTTGAACAGGGTGTTGGGGTCGTCGCGCAGAAACACCAGCAGGTCGAGCAGGCGGTCGCGCCCGGTCCAGACGACCAGCTGGCCGACGATCGTCTCGACCCGGGTGATGTCCTGGGCGCGCGCCGCGGCGAGGTAGTCGCCGAGCTCAGCGAGCGCCGATTGGGGGTCGTAGGCAGCCATCACGTGTCTCCCGCGCGGTCTCCGCCGCGAGCCGGCCGCGCCCTCAGCGGGCGATGGCGGCGCCGCGCTTGATCTTCTTTTGCAGCTGCAGCACGCCGTAGAGCAGCGCCTCGGCGGTCGGCGGGCAGCCCGGCACGTAGATGTCGACCGGCACGATGCGGTCGCAGCCGCGCACCACCGAATAGGAATAGTGGTAGTAGCCGCCGCCGTTGGCACAGGAGCCCATCGAGATCACCCAGCGCGGCTCGGCCATCTGGTCGTAGACCTTACGCAGGGCCGGCGCCATCTTGTTGCACAGCGTGCCGGCGACGATCATCACGTCGGACTGCCGCGGGCTCGGCCGGAAGACGGCGCCGAAGCGGTCGAGGTCGTAGCGGCTGGCGGCGGTGTGCATCATCTCGACGGCGCAGCAGGCCAGGCCGAAGGTCATCGGCCACAGCGAGCCGCTCTGCGCCCAGGCCGCCAGCTTGTCGAGCTGGGCGACGACGAAGCCCTTGTCGGTCAGCTCGGTGGTGACCCCGCGCAGGACGGCGTCCTGCTGGACGCCGGGCACCAGCGGCAGGCCGCCCGGCGCTCCGCGTGTCTCGGCGGCGCTCACTCCCATTCCAGGGCTCCCTTCTTCCATTCGTAGACGAAGCCGATGGTCAACAGTCCCAGGAACACGATCATCGACCAGAACCCGAAGAGCCCGATCTCGCCCAGGCTGATCGCCCAGGGGAACAGGAAGGCGACCTCCAGGTCGAAGATGATGAACAGGATGGCGACCAGGTAGAAGCGCACGTCGAACTTGCCGCGCGCGCTGTCGAAGGCCTCGAAGCCGCACTCGTAGGCCGAGACCTTCTCGCTGTCCGGACGCTGGCGGGCGACCACGTAGGAGGCCACGACCATGGCCAGGGCCATGCCCACGGCGATGCCGATGAAGAGCAGGATCGGCAGGTACTCGGCGAGCAGCGCGTCCATCGAAGGTCCTCGGTCCCGGTCCACCCCGCGCCTCGCAGGCCGGTCGCGCGCTTGGCGCGACGCCCGCCAGGGGGAGGGCCCATCACTATCGCAGCGCACAACGCCGGATCAACCGGAACGTCCTCCGGCCCGGCCCCAGCGTCGCTGCCACCTATGCGCCGCAATATAGAGGGACCGCCGCCCGGTGCAATGCCCGAATGTCCCGAAAGGGCCGCCGAATCGGCAAGCCGAATCAACGGCTTGTCCGGCCGTCTTCAGACATGTGCGAATTCGCGCGGGAAAAATCGTCGGTGGCGGGAGTGACGGGACTCGAACCCGCGGCCTCCGGCGTGACAGGCCGGCGCTCTAACCGACTGAGCTACACCCCCAGACCAACGACCGGCAGGCAAGCGTGCCGCCGCCGAAGCGGAGGCGTCATGTACGCCAGCCCCCCGGCCCTGTCAAGCGCGCCCCTGGCGGATTCCGGGCCGGCCCCGTCGCCGGCGCCTCGCCCGCGCCGGCCCCCGCGCCCGCCGATGACAGGCGCCCGCTCCGGATGCTAGTCAGGGCGCCCGACCACCGGCCCGGCGGACAGCGCCCATGCGCCTGCTGCAGACCATGGCCGGCGCCGAGCACGGCGGCGCCGAGACCTTCTTCGTCAGCCTGGCCCTGGCCCTGCACCGGGCCGGCCTCGAGCAGCGACTCGCGATCCGGCGTAATCCCGGCCGCGCCGCCGCGCTCGCAGCCGGCGGCCTGGAGCCCGAGCAGCTGCGCTTCGGCGGGCCGCTCGACCTGGCGACGCGCTGGCGGCTGCGCCGCCTGGTCGCCGAGTGGCGCCCCGACGTCGTCCTGTCCTGGATGAGCCGCGCCTCCGCGATGATGCCGCCCGGCCCGCACCTCAAGCTCGCCCGCATCGGCGGCTACTACGATCCCAAGTACTTCAGGGGCTGCGACCACCTGCTGTGCATCACGCCGCAGCTGGTCGAGCGCTACGCCGGCCTCGGCTGGCCGCGCGAGCGGCTGCACTACATGCCGAACTTCTCGACCCTGGGCGACGAGCCGGCGCTGCCGCGCGCCGCGCTCGGCACGCCCGAGGACGCGCCGCTGCTGCTGTCGCTCGGGCGGCTGCACCCCGCCAAGGGCCTGGACACGCTGCTGCAGGCCCTCGCCCTGGAGCCGCGCGCCCACCTCTGGCTCGCCGGCGACGGCCCCAGCCGCGGCGCACTGGAGGCCCTGGCGGCCGAGCTGGGGGTCGCCGAGCGCGTGCGCTTCCTGGGCTGGCGGGCCGACAAGAGCGCGCTGCTGCGGGCCTGCGACCTCTGCGTCTTCCCCTCGCGCTCCGAGGCTTTCGGCACGGTCATCGCCGAGGCCTGGGCGCACCGCCGCCCCCTGGTCGCGGCGGCGGCGGACGGTCCCCGGGCCTTCGTCGAGGACGGCCGCACCGGCCTTCTGGTGCCAATCGACGACGCGGCGGCGCTGGCCGCGGCGATCGGCCGCCTCCTCGACGACCCCGGTCTCGCCGAGTCGCTCGCCGAGGCCGGCCACCGGCGCTACCTGGCGGAGTTCACCGAGGCCGCCTGCGTCGCCCGCTACAGGGCGCTGTTCGAGCGGCTGGGCGCCGGGCGGTCCGGAGGCGCCGGCGTGGCTAGAGGAACAGCCAGATGACCAGCGGCACGCTGGCCAGCGACAGCGCCGTCGAGACCACGACCAGGCCGGCGACCTCGTTGGCGCCGCGCCCGTAGCGCTCGGCGAAGAGGTAGTTGTAGACGGCCACCGGCATCGAGAACTGCAGCACCAGGACGCCGCGCTCGAGCGGCGGCAGGTCGAGCAGCGGCGCCCCCCCCCCCAGGGCGATGGCGGCGCCGCCGAGGATACGCAGCAGCGACAGGGCGAAGGCGACCGGCAGGCCGCCCGGCCGCAGGCGCGACAGCGAGACCCCGAGCGCGATCAGCATCAGCGGGATGGTCAGGCCGCCGAGCAGCTTGAAGCTGCGCGCGACCGGCTCGGGCAGCTGGACGTCGAGGAACAGCATCGCCAGGCCGAGCAGGACCGCGTAGTTCAGCGGCATGCGCAGCAGGCCCCAGGGCTCCAGCGTGCCGCGCGACAGGGCGGCGCCGAGCGTGAACTGCCCGGTGGCGATCATCGCGAAGACCACGATGGCCAGTGCCAGGCCCGGCTCGCCGAAGGCGAAGAGGCAGAGCGACAGCCCCATGTTGCCGGCGTTGGGAAACATCAGCGACGGCAGGAAGCTGCGGATCTCGAGCCCGGCGAGCCGCAGGACCGCCGCCCCGAGCAGCCCCATGGCGGCGAGGCAGAGCAGCATCGCCAGGACCATCGAGCCGAAGGCCGCCGGGCTCAGCCGGACCTCGTCGAAGGTGGCGAGCAGCAGGCAGGGCGTGCCGACGTACATCACCAGGGCGGTCACGCTCGCGACGTCGAAGGGCCGGTTCGTGCGCGCCCACAGGAAGCCGACCGCGACGGCGCCGAACACCGGGGTGACGATCGAGATCAGCTGAATCAGCAAGGGGGCGATCCTTCGGCGGGGTCGCTTTGCTAGCCACGGCGCGCCCGCCCTGGCAAGTGCCGGCGGCGCATGCCATACCCGCCGCTGCGGAAGCCGAACCGAGGGAAGCGAGGCGCGATGTTCTTCAAGGCGGGCGAACACAAGGCCGCAGGGTTGCCCTACAACCCCTTCAAGGCACTGGTCGTGCCGCGCCCGATCGGCTGGATCTCAACGCTGAACGAGGACGGCTCGGTCAACCTCGCGCCCTACTCCTTCTTCAACGCCCTGGCCGACCGGCCGCCGATCGTCTTCTTCTCGCCGAACGGCCGCAGCCGCGCCGCCGGCGTCAAGGACAGCCAGCGCAACGCCGAGGCGCAGCGCGAGTTCGTCTGCAGCCTGGCGACCTGGGACCTGCGCGACGCCATGAACGCCTCGGCCGAGGAGCTGCCGCCCGGCGTCAGCGAGCCCGAGAAGGCCGGCATCGAGATGGCCGCCTCGCGGCTGGTCGCGCCGCCGCGCGTCGCCGCCTCGCCCGTCGCCCTGGAATGCCGCTGGCTGCAGACCCTCGAGCTGCCCAGCTGGGATGCCGAGGGCGGCAACTTCACGGTGATCGGCGAGGTCGTCGGCTTCCACATCGCCGAGTCGGCCCTGACCCCCGAGGGGCTCGTCGACAGCGCGCGCCTGAAGCCGATCGCGCGGCTCGGCTACCGCGACTACGCCCTGACCGATTCCGCCTTCACCATGGCGCGTCCAGGCGAGACGGGCTGAAAACCCTCCGGGAGGCTGCCGCCATGAAAGCACCCAACATCCTGATCCTGATGGTCGACCAGCTGGCCGGGACCTTCTTCCCGGACGGCCCGGCCGGCTTCCTGAAGACACCGCACCTGGCGGCCCTGGCCGAGCGCTCGCTGCGCTTCGCCAACTGCTACACGGGCAGCCCGCTGTGCACGCCGGCGCGCGGCGCCTTCATGACCGGGTCCCTGCCCTCGCGCACCGGCATCTACGACAACGCCGCCGAGTTCGCCTCGGCGATCCCGACCTACGCGCACTACCTTCGCCGCGCCGGCTATCAGACCTGCCTGTCCGGCAAGATGCACTTCATCGGCGCCGACCAGCTGCACGGCTTCGAGCAGCGCCTGACCACCGACATCTACCCGGCCGACTTCGGCTGGACGCCGGACTACCGCAAGCCGGGGGAGCGCATCGACTGGTGGTACCACAACCTCGGCTCGGTGGTCGGCGCCGGCACCGCCGAGATCAGCAACCAGCTGGAGTTCGACGACGAGGTCGCCTACCAGGCCGAGCGCAAGCTCTACGACCTGGCGCGCGGCCAGGACCCGCGGCCCTGGTGCCTGACCGTCAGCTTCACCCATCCCCACGACCCCTACGTCGCGCGGCCCGAGTTCTGGGACCTCTACGCCGACTGCCCGGCGCTGGCGCCCAGGGTCGGGCCGCTTCCCTACGAGGCGCTCGACCCGCACAGCCGCCGGCTCTGGCAGGCCAACGACCAGGGCGCCCACACGGTGACGGAGGAAGACGTCGCGCGGGCGCGGCGCGCCTACTTCGCCAACGTCTCCTACCTGGACAGCCAGATCGGCCGGCTGCTCGGCGTGCTCGAGCGCTGCGGCCAGGCCGAGGACACGGCGGTCGTCTTCCTGTCCGACCACGGCGACATGCTCGGCGAGCGCGGGCTCTGGTACAAGATGAGCTTCTTCGAGGGCTCGGCGCGCATCCCCCTGACCATCGCCGCCCCCGGGCTGGCCCCGGGGCTGGTCGAGGCGCCGGTCTCGCAGCTCGACCTGCTGCCGACCCTGGCGGAGCTCGGCGGCGTGCCGGCCTCGGCGCTGCTGCCGATCGACGGCGAGAGCCTGCTCGGGCTCGCCGGCGGCGGCAAGCGCAGCGCCCCGGTGCTGATGGAGTACGCAGCCGAGGGCTCCTATGCGCCGCTCGTCTCGATCCGCGAGGGGCAGTGGAAGTTCAACGCCTGCCGGCTCGACCCGCCGCAGCTCTTCGACCTGGCCGCCGATCCCGACGAGTTGGACAACCTGGCGGCGCGCCCGGAGCAGGCCGACCGGGTCGCCGACTTCGCGCGGCGCGTCGCCGAGCGCTGGGACCTCGAGGCCTTCGACGCCGAGGTGCGCACCAGCCAGGCCCGCCGCTGGGTCGCCTACGAGGCGCTGCGCCAGGGCCGCTACACCGCCTGGGACTTCCAGCCCGGGCTCGACGCCGCGGAGCGCTACATGCGCAATCACATGGACCTGAACGTGCTGGAGGAAGCCCAGCGGGTGACCCGCAGCTGAGGCTTGGCGGCGACCCTTCAGGCCTCGCGCAGGGCCTTGATGACGGCGATCAGCTTGCGGTCGCGCTCGGCGATCAGCTCGGTGGGGCCGCGCCCCGCCGCCTCGGCCTCGCAGCCCTCGACGATGCCGTCGCGCAGCGCGCCCTCGACCGCCGGCGGCACCAGGCGGGTCCAGGCCGGGTCCATCGAGCCCGGCGGCCAGTGGTTGAGCATGTGGCCCATGCCGCCCTCGCCGCCGGCCAGGTGGAAGGTCAGGAAGGGCCCCATGAAGGCCCAGCGCAGGCCGGGCCCGGCGGTCACGGCGAGATCGATCTCCTCGACCGTCGCCTCGCCGGCCGCGACCATGTGCAGGGCCTCGTACCAGAGCGCCTCCTGCAGGCGGTTGGCGATGAAGCCGGGCACCTCGCGGCTCATCCGCACCGCGGTCTTGCCGGCGGCCTCGTAGAAGGCCGTCGCCCAGTCGACGGCGTCGGGCGCGGTCCGCGCGCCGCCGACGACCTCGACCAACGGCACCAGGTAGGGCGGGTTGAAGGGATGGCCGACGACCAGGCGCTCGGGCCGGGCCGCTTTGACCTGCATCTCGGTCATGCCGAAGCCCGAGGTCGAGGAGGCGATCACCGCCTCGGGCATGGCCGCCGCGTCGATCTCGGCCAGCAGGTCGATCTTGAGGGGCAGGCGGTCGGGCGCGCTCTCCTGGACGAAGGCGGCGCCCTCGACGGCCCGGGCCAGCGTCGGCTCGAAGACCAGGCGGTCGCGGCTGGCGCCGACGGCGAGCCCGAGTTGCTCGAGGGCCGGCCAGGCGGCCTCGACCAGGCGGTTCATCCGCGCCTCGCCGTCCGGCGCCGGGTCCCAGGCGCTGACCCGGTAGCCGCGCGCCAGGAAGTGCGCCACCCAGCCGCTGCCGATGACGCCCGCGCCGATGCAGCAGATCCGCTCGACGGCGCCCGGTTCGACCCGCGTCATGCTTCCCCCTTGCTGGAGACCCCGGCGCGCTGCCCGCCCGGGACTCTCCGATCCAAACGAATGAAATCAGCAGCTTCTGCGCGCGGCCTCAAGAATCCTGCGAGCTGAGGGCGCGGGCGGGCTGGTGGGCGGTGAGAGACTCGAACTCCCGACATCCTCGGTGTAAACGAGGCGCTCTACCGACTGAGCTAACCGCCCGCACAAAAAGAAACGGCCGGCCGTCCCAAGGTTCCCCCCGGACGGCCGGCCGCTGTCTCGGACGCTGCGGTCGATTAGTTGACCGCGTCCTTCAGGCCCTTGCCGGCCTTGAACTTCGGCTGCTTGGAGGCAGCGATCTTGATCTTCTCGCCCGTCCGGGGGTTGCGGCCCTCGGAGGCAGCGCGGGTCGCGACGGCGAAGGTGCCGAAGCCGACCAACCGGACCTCATCGCCCTTCGAGAGCGCCGAGGAGATAGCGTCGAAAACGGCGTCTACCGCCTTGGCCGCATCGGCCTTTGAGAGATCGGCGCTATCGGAAACCGTGGCCACGAGATCGTTCTTGTTCACCGTTGAACCCCCCTTCTCTGTAGGGAAATCGTTGTCTTAGGAACATTCCTGCGAAAGAGGCTTGGAGTGTAAGCGCGCGTTTTGAGTCCCGTCAATGTGCAAAGCCGCACTTTTCAAGGGATTCGAGGGGCCCGAAGGCCCCTCGAATGCATCTCGAATTGCATGCGTAGCAACATCCGATCAGTGCGTGAGCACCTCGGGCCTGCCGCTCTGGTTGTCCTTGGAGATGGGCTCCACGGGTGCCTCTTCCGGCTCCGTCCACTCGATCGGGGTCGGCATCTCGGTCAGGGCATGCTTCAGCACGTCGTCGACCGTGCGGCAGGGGATGATGGTCAGGCCCTTCTTGACGTTGTCGGGCACGTCGGCCAGGTCCTTCTCGTTCTCCTCCGGGATCAGCACCGTCTTGATGTTGCCCCTGAGCGCCGCCAGCAGCTTCTCCTTCAGGCCGCCGATCGGCAGCACCCGGCCGCGCAGGGTGACCTCGCCGGTCATCGCGACGTCCGCGCGCACCGGAATGCCCGAGAGCGTCGAGACGATGGCCGTCACCATGGAAACGCCGGCCGAGGGGCCGTCCTTGGGCGTCGCCCCCTCGGGCACGTGGACGTGGATGTCCTTGCGCTCGAAGATCGTCGGCTTGATGCCGAACTCGACGGCCCGGCTCTTGACGTAGGACTCGGCCGCCTGGATCGACTCCTTCATGACGTCGCCGAGCTTGCCGGTGGCGACGACCTTGCCCTTGCCGCGCACGGTCACCGCCTCGATGGTCAGCAGCTCGCCGCCGACCTCGGTCCAGGCGAGACCGGTCGAGACGCCGACCATCGGCTCCTGCTCCGCCTCGCCGTAGCGATAGCGGCGCACGCCGGCCAGCTTCTCGAGGTTGCGGCGGGTCAGGTGGACCTTCTCGGCCTTGCCCATGCCGATTTCCTTGACCGCCTTGCGCAGCAGCCCGGCCAGCTCGCGCTCCAGGTTCCGCACCCCGGCCTCGCGGGTGTAGTAGCGGATCACGTCGCGCAGCGCGTCGTCGGAGATCGACCACTCGCCCTTCTTCATGCCGTGCTCCTTGACCTGCTTGGGCAGCAGGTGGCGCTTGGCGATCTCGACCTTCTCGTCCTCGGTGTAGCCGGGGATGCGGATCGTCTCCATGCGGTCGAGCAGCGGCTGCGGCATGCGCAGCGTGTTCGCCGTGGTGATGAACATCACGTCCGACAGGTCGTAGTCGACCTCGAGGTAGTGGTCGTTGAAGGAGTTGTTCTGCTCCGGGTCGAGCACCTCGAGCAGCGCCGAGGAGGGGTCGCCGCGCCAGTCGGCGCCGAGCTTGTCGATCTCGTCGAGCAGGAACAGCGGGTTGGAGGACTTGGCCTTCTTCATGCCCTGCACGACCTTGCCCGGCATCGAGCCGATGTAGGTCCGGCGATGGCCGCGCACCTCGGCCTCGTCGCGCACGCCGCCCAGGCTCATGCGCACGAAGTTGCGCCCGGTCGACTTGGCGATCGACTTGCCGAGCGAGGTCTTGCCGACGCCCGGCGGGCCGACCAGGCAGAGGATCGGCCCCTTGACCTTGCGCATCCGCTGCTGGACCGCGAGGTACTCCAGAATCCGCTCCTTGACCTTCTCCAGGCCGTAGTGGTCGGCGTCGAGGGTCTTCTCGGCCAGCGTCAGGTCGATGCGCGCGCGGGTCCGCTTCTTCCAGGGGATCGACAGCAGCCAGTCGAGGTAGTTGCGCACGACCGTCGCCTCGGCCGACATCGGGCTCATCGAGCGCAGCTTCTTGACCTCGGCGGTGGCCTTCTCGCGGGCCTCCTTGGACAGCTTGGTCTTGCGGATCTTCTCCTCGATCTCGGCGACCTCGTCGCGGCCGTCCTCGGTTTCGCCCAGCTCCTTCTGGATCGCCTTGAGCTGCTCGTTGAGATAGTACTCCCGCTGGGTCTTCTCCATCTGGCGCTTCACGCGGTTGCGGATGCGCTTCTCGACCTGCAGGACGCCGATCTCGCCCTCCATGAAGCCGTAGACCTTCTCGAGGCGCTCGGGCACCGAGACGGTCTCCAGCAGCTCCTGCTTCTCGGGGATCTTCAGCGAGAGGTGCGAGGCGACGGTGTCCGACAGCTTGCTGGGCTCCTCGATCTGGTTGATCGAGACCAGCACCTCGGGCGGGATCTTCTTGTTGAGCTTGATGTACTGCTCGAACTGCGAGACGACCGTGCGCGCGAGCGCCTCGATCTCGGCCTCTTCGGTGCCGGTGTCCTCGGCCAGCTCGGCGTAGGCCTCGAAGAACTCCGTGTTGTCGCTGAACTTCTGGATGCGCGCGCGCTGGCCGCCCTCGACCAGCACCTTGACGGTGCCGTCGGGCAGCTTGAGCAGCTGCAGCACGGTGCCGACGGTCCCCACGGCATAGATGTCGCCCGACTGGGGATCGTCCTGCGCGGCGTTCTTCTGGGTCACCAGAAGGATCTGCTTGTCGTCCTTCATGACGTCCTCGAGGGCGCGAACCGACTTCTCGCGGCCGACGAACAGCGGCACGATCATGTGGGGAAAGACGACAATGTCCCGCAACGGCAGGACGGGGAAGAGGTTGCCTTGGGGGAGATCGAGCATGTGTCCTCTTTCGGGTTGTCCGCACCCCTGGAATAGGCGGCGCCGGCGCGCCACGGTCCGCGCAGAGCGGCCCCGTGGCCTGGCCTCCTAACTTGGCCGCTGGGAGCGGTCGTTCAAGTCCGGGTGCCGGGGCGGCCTGCGGCCGGGCCGGCTTTCCCGGAGGATGTCTCGCGCCTGTGCCGCCGGGGGCGCGTCAGGCGCTGGTGCCGCCGACGTCGCCGCGGCGGTCGGAGTAGATGAACAGCGGCTTGCCCCGCCCATCGACCACGTCGCGGTTGATGACGATCTCCTCGACGCCGTCGAGGCCCGGCAGGTCGAACATCGGCTCGAGCAGGATGCCCTCCATGATCGAGCGCAGCCCGCGCGCACCGGTCTTGCGCTTGATCGCCTTCTCGGCGATGCCCTTGAGCGCGTCCTCGGTCAGCTCGAGGCTGATGTCTTCCATCTCGAAGAGCCGCTGGTACTGCTTGACCAAAGCGTTCTTCGGCTTGGTCAGGATCTCGATCAGCGCCGCGTTGTCGAGGTCCTCGAGGGTCGCGACCACCGGCAGGCGGCCGACAAACTCGGGAATCAGGCCGAACTTCAGCAGGTCCTCCGGCTCGACCTCGCGCAGGATCTCGCCGGTCAGGCGCTCCTCGGGGCCGCGCACGTCGGCGCCGAAGCCGATCGCGGAGCCCTTGCCGCGGTGGGCGATGATCCGCTCCAGGCCGGCGAAGGCGCCGCCGCAGATGAACAGGATGTTGGTCGTGTCGACCTGCAGGAACTCCTGCTGCGGGTGCTTGCGCCCGCCCTGGGGCGGCACCGAGGCGACGGTGCCTTCCATGATCTTGAGCAGCGCCTGCTGGACGCCCTCGCCCGAGACGTCGCGGGTGATCGAGGGGTTGTCCGACTTGCGGCTGATCTTGTCGACCTCGTCGATGTAGACGATGCCGCGCTGGGCGCGCTCGACGTTGTAGTCGGCCGACTGCAGCAGCTTCAGAATGATGTTCTCGACGTCCTCGCCGACGTAGCCGGCCTCGGTCAGGGTCGTCGCGTCGGCCATGGTGAAGGGCACGTCGAGAATCCGCGCCAGAGTCTGGGCGAGCAGCGTCTTGCCGCAGCCGGTCGGCCCGATCAGCAGGATGTTCGACTTCGCCAGCTCGACATCGTTGTGCTTGGCGCCGTGGGCCAGTCTTTTGTAATGGTTGTGCACGGCCACGGACAGCACGCGCTTCGCGTGGGTCTGGCCGATCACGTAATCGTCGAGCACGTTGCAGATGTCGCGGGGCGTCGGCACGCCGTCGCGCGACTTCACCAGCGTCGTCTTGTGCTCTTCGCGGATGATATCCATGCAGAGCTCGACGCATTCATCGCAGATGAACACCGTCGGCCCCGCGATGAGCTTACGCACCTCGTGCTGGCTCTTGCCGCAGAAGGAGCAGTACAGCGTGTTCTTGGAGTCGCTGCCGCCGGGTTTCGTCATGACCGTCCGTCTCGCACCCTGAGTCGCGCCGTCATGTTAGACAGGCGTCGCCGTGCCACACAACGGCAAAAAATCCCGCCTGCGCTGCGCCCGATCGGCCCACCGCAGGATCGAAAGTCTCGCCTGACAACCTTCAAGAAAGGCTTAAATGGTCCCGTGAGGCCGCCGAGGCAACAGGCGGCGGCCCCGGAGGAGCCCTGCGTTCGTCGCGCGGCGGTCAGGATGGCGTCTTGGCCCCCTCGCCGCCCTTGTCTGCCTCGTCCGAGGGCGCGCCGAGCCCGGCCGGCCGCTTGGCGACGACCTCGTCGATCAGGCCGAAGTCGCGCGCCTCGTCCGGGCTCATGTAGCGGTCGCGCTCCATGATGCCCTCGACCTCGGCGATGGTCCGGCCGGAATGCTCGGCGTAGAGCTCGTTGAGCCGCGCGCGCACCGCCAGGATCTCGCGGGCGTGGATCTCGATGTCGGTCGCCTGGCCCTGGAACCCGCCCGAGGGCTGGTGCGTCATGACCCGGGCGTTGGGCAGCGCGTAGCGTTTACCCTTTGCGCCGGCCATCAGCAGCAGCGAGCCGGCCGAGGCGGCGATGCCGACGCAGACCGTCGAGACGTCGGGCTTGACGTACTGCATGGTGTCGTAGACCGCGAGGCCGGCCGAGACCGAACCGCCGGGCGAGTTGATGTAGAAGGCGATGTCCTTGTTCGGATTGTCCGATTCCAGGAACAGCAGCTGCGCGCAGATCAGGCTGGCGACCTGGTCGTTGATCGCGCCGGTCAGGAAGATGATCCGTTCCTTCAGCAGCCGGGAAAAGATGTCGTAGGCGCGCTCGCCGCGGTTGGTCTGCTCGACCACCATCGGCACGAGCGCGTTCATCGTGATGTCGTGGCTCATGCTCGCCCTTGTCTGCCCCGTTTTGGTGCGGGCCGGCAGGTCGCCGCCCGGTCGTTCGCTGGCCGGTCCGGACGCCGTCCGGCCCGGTCGTTCGCTGGCCGGTCCGGACGCCGTCCGGCCCGGTCGTTCGCTGGCCGGTCCGGACGCCGTCCGGACCGGATCCCTCTGCCTTAGCTAGGCCCTCGGGCGAGTCCCCTCAAGCCTCCTCGGAGGCGGCGCCCTCTCCGGCCGCCGGCTTCGCCTTGGCCTTGGACTTGGAAGCGGCCTTCGCGGCCGGCTTCGCGTCGCCCTCGGCGGCGGCCTTCGCGGGCGCCTTCTTGGCTTTGCCTTTGGCCTTGCCCTTCGCCTCGTCGCTCCCCGAGTCCGCCGTCTCGCCGGCGGCCTCGGCCTCGAGCTCCTTCTGCAGCTCGTCCGGCGTCAGCTTGCGCTCCTCGACCTTGGCCAGCGCCAGGATGAAGTCGACGGTTTTGTCCTCGAACACCGGGCCGCGCAGGTTGCCGATCGCCTCGGGGTTCTTCTGGAAGAACTCGATGACCTCGCGCTCGCGCCCGGGATAGCGCTGGGCTTCCTGGAACAGCGCCTTGTTGAGCTCGTCCTGCGAGACCTCGATGCCGTTCTTCTGGCCGACGTCGGAGAGCAGCAGGCCGAGGCGCACGCGCCGCTCGGCGATCGCCCGGTACTCCTGCTTCAGGGTCTCCTCGTCCTTGCCCTCGTCGTCGGGATCGCTGCGGCCGCCCTCGCGGTCGGCCTCGATCTGGCGCCAGATCGCCTCGAACTCCTGCTCGACCATGCCCGGGGGCACCTCGAAGTCGTGGTGCTCGGCCAGCTTGTCGAGCAGCTCGCGCTTGACCTTGGCGCGCGACAGGTTCTGGAACTCCTGGCCGAGCTGCTCGGAGACCTTGGCGCGCAGGTCCTCGAGGCTCTCGGCGCCGAAGGTCTTCGCCATCTCGTCGTCGATCGGCGTCGCCTCGGTCTCCAGGATGTCCTTCACCGTGACCTCGAAGACCGCCTCCTTGTTCGAGAGCTGGTCGTTGGCGTAGCCCTCGGGGAAGGTCACGGTGACGGTGCGCTGCTCGCCCTTGGCGGCACCGGTCAGCTGGCCCTCGAAGCCGGCGATGAACTGGTTCGAGCCGAGCTCCAGGTGGTGGTCCTCGCCCTCCATGCCCGGGAAGGCCTCGCCGCCGACCGTGCCCTTGAAGTCGATGACCAGGACGTCGCCGTGCGCCGCCGGCCGCTCGGCCTCGAGCGGCTTGGTCGTGCGCTGGTTCTGGGCCAGGCGCTCCAGCGCCTTGTCGACCTCGTCGCCGGGGACCTCGACGACGACGCGCTCGAGCTCGAGCGTCGAGAAGTCCATCGGCGCGATCTCGGGCAGCAGCTCGACCTTGAGCTTGTACTCCAGGTCCTCGCCCTTCTCGAACTTCGTGACCTCGACCTGCGGCTGCATCGCCGGCGTCAGGCCGCGCTCGGCGATCGCCTGCTGCGTGGCGTCGTTGACCGCCTGCTGCAGGATCTCGCCCAGGACGGCGTCGCCGTAGCGCTGCTTGAGCACGCTGGTCGGCACCTTGCCCGGCCGGAAGCCGGGGATCTGCGCCGTCTTGGCGACCTCGGCGAGCCGCGCCTGGACCTTGTCCTCGATCTCGGCGGCGGCCAGGGTCACGGTGTATTCGCGCTTCAGGCCCTCGTTGAGGGTCTCGTTAACCTGCATGGGGACACTAGCCCTTTCGTCTCTCGGCTGCAGTCAGGGGCGGCGCTCGCTCCGGCCTCGCAGGTCGCGGCGCCCGCCGGAGGGCCGCCCGCGCGCCGCTCCGCCTGCCCGTCTCCCGGAGGGTCGGCTCCGGACCGGGTGCCGTGGTGCGGGCGGAGGGACTTGAACCCCCACGACACGAGGTCACAGGAACCTAAATCCTGCGCGTCTACCAATTCCGCCACGCCCGCCCGCGGCGAACCCCGGGCGGCAGGCCGATGCCTCCCCACCCGGTGCGAGCCGCGGTCTATAGCATAGGAAATCGGGCCGTCAAAGACGACCGGACAGCGATCGGCACGGCTCAGCGCCGGCGCGCGAGCAGCCCCGCGGCGCAGGCGTCGAGGATGGCGTCGGCGTCGATCCGGTAGTGGCGGTGCAGGTCGGGCACGTCGCCGGACTGGCCGAAGTGCTCGACGCCGAGCGCCTGGACCCGGTGGCCCTGCACGCTGCCCAGCCAGCCGAGGGTCGTCGGATGGCCATCGAGCACCGTGACCAGCGCGGCGTCGCGGGCGAGCGGCGCGAGCAGCTGCTCGACGTGGCTCTCGGCCCGCGGGTGGCCCTGCTGGCGGGCCTGCAGCGCCGCCGACCACTCGGCGTTGAGCCGGTCGGCCGAGGTGACCGCGAGCAGGCCCGCGCCGGGCAGCTCCTCGGCCAGCTGCTCCCAGGCGGCCAGCGCCTGCCCGGCGACGGCGCCGCTGTAGACGATGGCCAGCTCGGCGCCCTCGGCCGGCTGCTTCAGCCAGTAGCCACCGGTGATGATGCGCGCCCGCTCCGCCGCCCCGAGGCGCCGCTGCGGCTGCGCCAGGGACAGCGTCGAGAGTCGCAGGTAGACCGAGCCGCCCTTGGCGTCGCGCAGCCAGTCGGTGCCGGGCAGCGCGTCATGGCCGGGGTGCGACTCGTCGCGCTGCAGGTAGTCGAAGGCCCAGCGCAGGATCGTCGCCAGCTCGTCGACGTAGGCCGGCTCGAAGGAGGCGAGGCCGTCCTGGGCCATGCCGATCAGCGGCGTCGCGACCGACTGGTGGGCGCCGCCCTCGGGCGCCAGCGTGATGCCCGCCGGCGTGCCGACGACGATGAAGCGGGCGTCCTGGTAGCAGGCGTAGTTCAGGGCATCGAGGCCGCGCTGCACGAAGGGGTCGTAGAGCGTGCCGATCGGCAGCAGCCGGGTGCCGAACAGGGAGTGGCTGAGGCCGAGCGCCGCCAGCAGCGTAAAGAGGTTGTTCTCGGCGATGCCGAGCTCGATGTGCTGGCCCTCGGGCGACATCGACCAGCGCTGCGCCGAGACCACCTTCTCGGCGCGGAAGACGTCCTCGCGCGGGTGGCGGTCGAAGATGCCGCGCCGGTTGACCCAGCCGCCGAGATTGGTCGAGACCGTGACGTCCGGCGAGGTCGTCACCAGGCGCTCGGCCAGCGGCGTGTCCTCCCGCGCCAGCTCGGCCAGGATCTTGCCGAAGCCCTCCTGGGTCGACATCGAGGCACCGGTCGGCTCCGGGAAGGCCTCGGGCAGCGGCACGGGCTCGGCCCGGTAGCGGCGGCGGCCCTCGGCGTTGAAGGGTACCCGGTCGAGGAAGGCGCGCAGCTCCTCCTCCGGCAGGTCGAGCCCGGCGAAGGGCGCCCACTCCTCGCCGTCGCCGATCCGGTTGCGGCGGCGGAACTCGGCCATCTGCTCGACATTCATCAGGCCGGCGTGGTTGTCCTTGTGGCCGGCGAAGGGCAGGCCGAAGCCCTTGATGGTGTAGGCGATGAAGCAGGTCGGCCGATCGTCGCGGATCGAGCCGAAGGCCTCCAGCACCGCCTCCAGGTCGTGCCCGGCGAGATTGGTCATCAACGCCTCGAGCGCCTCGTCGTCGAGGCGCTCGAGCAGGTCGCGGATGCCGGGCTCCTCGCCGAGATCGGCCAGCAGGTGCCGGCGCCAGGCGGCGGCGCCCGAGAAGACCAGCGCCGAGTAGAGCGAGTTCGGGCAGTCGTCGATCCAGCGGCGCAGCGCCTCACCGCCCGGCTCGGCGAAGGCGGCCTGCAGCTTCTTGCCGTACTTCAGCGCGACGACGCGCCAGCCCATGCTGTCGAACAGCTTGTCGATCTGGCCGAACAGGCGGTCGGTGACCACCGAGTCCAGGCTCTGGCGGTTGTAGTCGATGACCCACCAGACGTTCCGCACGTCGTGCTTCCAGCCCTCGAGCAGCGCCTCGTAGACGTTGCCCTCGTCGAGCTCGGCGTCGCCGACCAGGGCGACCATGCGGCCCGTCCGCCGGCCCTCGGGCAGCAGCCCCTTCAGGTCGACGTAGTCCTGGACCAGGCTGGCGAAGGAAGTCATCGCGACGCCGAGGCCGACCGAGCCGGTCGAGAAGTCGACGTCGTCGGCGTCCTTGGTGCGCGAGGGATAGGACTGCGCGCCGCCGAAGCCGCGGAAGGCCTCGAGGTTCTCGCGCGTCTGGTTGCCCAGCAGGTACTGGATGGCGTGGAACACCGGACTGGCGTGGGGCTTCACCGCGACCCGGTCCTCGGGGCGCAGGACGTCGAAGTAGAGCGCCGTCATCAGCGTCGCCAGCGAGGCCGAGGAGGCCTGGTGGCCGCCGACCTTGAGGCCGTCGCGGCTCGCCCGCAGGTGGTTGGCGTTGTGGATCGTCCAGCTCGACAGCCACAGCACCTTGCGCTGCAGCGCCTCGAGGCGGCGCAGCCGCTGTGCCGCCGTCGCCTCGCTGCCCTCGGACCGCTCCGCCGTCGCGCTGCTCATCCGGCCGTTCTCCCGTCGCCTGTCGGACCTGCGGCCCTATATAGGCGCGCGCGGCCCGGCCGCGCAAAGGGGCGATGGCCTCGGACGGCGCAAGGCCGCTGCCCGCTCGGCGGAGGGCTGGACGGCGGTCACGGCCGCGCGACGGGCTCCGGCCCGCCCGCTCAAGCCCTGGGCGTCCGGGAAGACGAGTCAGTGCGACCCCGTCATCCCGGACGCTAGGCGAGCCCC
>NZ_JBBDQW010000080.1:0-17763 GCF_040905785.1 Tistlia sp. | reverse complement strand
CTTGGTAAGGGATTCCGGAGCGCCGGGCCCTGCCGCCCGGCAGTCGCCGCTAAAGCCTTTCTTTACCCGCCTCGCGCAGGATGCCGCTCCAGGCCAGGAAGTCCGGGAACCGCCCCCCATGAAGCGCATCATCTGCCTCGTCGGCCTGCTCGGCCTGCTCGCCGGCTGCGGGCCGGAAAGCCTGATCACCACGGGCCTCGGCATCGCCAGCCTGAAGACCACCAGGAAGACCCTGCCCGACCACGCCATCGGCCTGGTCACCGACCAGGACTGCTCCACCTTGCGCGCCCAGCGCGGCGACGCCTACTGCCTCACCCCGGAAGAGATGGAAGCGCGGATTCCGGCCCAGCCCGAGTTCTGCTACCGCACCATCGGCGGGATCGACTGCTACGACCGCCCCGACGAGAGCAAGCAGGATTCGCGGCTGCTCTACTAGGCCCCTTCGAGACCGCCCGGCGCTGCCTGGCCGGCGCAGCCTGGCCGGGGGAATATTCTGGACGCTCCAGGCCTCTTGCGCCAACATTCCCGGCAGGCAAGCGCAACAGGCGAGGGACGACGGCCCATGGGTCAGCTGCTCAGTCTGCAGGACTTCGTCCAGCCGCGCGGCGGCGCGCGCAAGCAGGCCAGGCCGACCTACTTCACGCGTTCCGAGCTCAATGCCCTGCTGTCCGTTTACAGCCGCCGCGTGTCGAGCGGAGAATGGCGCGATTACGCCATCGACCACCACGCCGGGACGGCGATCTTCTCGATCTTCCGCCATACCCACGAGCGGCCCCTCTTCGCCGTGGCCAAGCGCGTCGGCGGCAGCGCCAAGAGCGGGGAGTATCTGCTGTTCAGTCAGGGACAGCGTCTCGCCCGCGGCAGGACGCTGGGCGAGGTGCTCAAGACCTTCGAGCGCAAGCTCCGGGTCGTCTGACGGAACGCCAAGGGCCTTCAGGCCCTTTTTTGCTGCCTGCGCCCCGCCGTCCGCTGCGAGCCCCCGCAGCGGAGCGCGTCAGGAGGTCTCCTCCAGCTCGAAGCGGGCCTCGATCGAGGCCTCGGCGCGGCCACTGCGCAGGCACAGCATGATGAGGCGCGCGTCCTCGCCCTGCGGTGCCTCCAGGGCGAGTGCCAGGCGCCGCTCCTGCTCGTCCACCGCCGCCGCCTCGTTGACCGCGGCGAAATCCCCGGGCCCGAGCAGGCAGTAGGCGATCAGCGCCCCGGCCCGCTCGATCGAGGCCTCGGACGCGCGCGGGCCGACCAGGCGCAGGGCGGTCAGCTTGATCGGGTCGGACAGCAGCTGCGGGTGCAGCCCGTGGCGCCGCAGCGCCGCGTCGAGGCGCTGGCGCTCGCGCGACGGGCCGAAGAGCGACCAGATCGAGAGCATCGCCGGAGCGGGCCTTTCGCTTGCCCCGCGGCCGAAGTGGCCGGCGGAGGCGTCATCATAGCGCCGATGCCGCGCGGAGTCCGGCCGCAGGCTCATTCCGCCGCGGTCAGCCGCTCGATCAGGCCGCGCGCGGCGGCCGGCGCCTTCGGCTTGAAGCCGTTGATGAAGTAGAGGAAGGCGTCGCGCGCAGTCGCCGCGGGCTCCTCGGCCGAGAGCGGCTGCAGGCCCTCCGGCAGGTCGCCCGGCGCCGCGCCGCCCGCCCAGGCGCGGGCCCGCGCCGCCCAGGCGTCCAGCGCCCTGCCGGGATAGCCCTCGGCCTCGGCCGAATCGGCGCCCTGCAGCCGGGCGTAGACGAAGCCGGCCGTGAGGTCGGCGATCTGCGGGAAGTCGGCCTTGTCGGTCAGGACGACCCCGACCTCGTGGCGGCGCAGCAGCTCGACGAAGCCCGGCACCCGGAAGCTCTCGTGGCGGACCTCCACGACGTGGCGCAGCGCGCGCCCCTCGTGGCGGCCCGGCAGCAGCTTCAGGAAGGCTTCGAAGTCCTCGGCCTCGTAGCGCTTGGTCGGCAGGAACTGCCAGTTGATCGGCCCGAGCTTGTCCTTCAGCTCCAGCAGGCCGCTCGACAGGAAACGCTCGATCGAGGGCCCGGCTTCGGCCAGCACGCGCCGGTTGGTCGCGAAGCGCGGCCCCTTCAGCGAGAAGACGAAGCCCTCCGGCGTCTCCTCGCGCCAGCGCGCGAAGCTCTCCGGCTTCTGGGAGCCGTAGTAGGTGCCGTTGACCTCGATCGAGGTCAGCTGCCGGCTGGCGTACTCGAGCTCGCGCTTCTGGGCCAGCCCCTGGGGATAGAAGGTGCCGCCGCGCCAGGGCTCGAAGGTCCAGCCGCCGATACCGACCCGGATCGCGCCGGTCCGCCGTTCCGCCATCTTGCTCTCCTCCGTAGCCGGTCGTGCCGCTCGACCGACTCTAGCGCCGGCACGGCCGGCGTCCTACCGTTGCCCGCCATCGCCACCCGCCCCATCCCTCGCACCCTCGCACAAGGAAAAGCCGACATGACGCAATGCGTGGTCTTCGTCCGCTTCGAGATCGAGCCCGGCCGGCGGGCCGAGTTCCTGCCGATGATCGAGGCCAGCGCCGCCGCCTCGGTCGCCGAGCCTCTACCGGCCCGCCGCCGCTCCTGGTCAACTGCATCGGGAGAACCTTTCCAAGCAGCGTGCAGAAGGTCTTTGGGTCATCCTCCGCCACCCGGAGCAGGTAAGCCTCGCGGCCAGCCCGCTCGAAGGCGTTGAGCAGCGCTTCCTTCACGTCGCGGGTCAGCTGTGCGGCGTGCCCTTCTGCCGGCCGTCTCGGCGCTCTCCCGGCTTACTGCCGCCTCCTGCCATGTCGCCGTCCGCTGCTACTTCAGCCACGTCGACCGAAGTCGGCCGCGCTCCTTGCTGTTGTTCCCGTGTCAATTCCACCGACTGCCGTGCGCCGTTCTGTCAGCGCGCCTTACACTTTCGCCCTCGTGCTGCCGCGCTCTGGCCCGGTTTCCACCACTGGCACGGTTCTTGCAATCTGAGGTTGCCGATAGCAGGAGGGTTCCCGATGCAGACGGAGCCGATCCACGAGCGGGCGCTGAAGACGATCTACTACGGCGTCCTAGACCGCATGGCGGGGCGCCGGGGCCTCAGCCGCTTCGTTCCAGTGGGCCTGGAGCCCTTCTGCGACATCACGAAACGGCTGCCCCACGATGGCTTCCGTATGGTCTTTGACGTCGGCGCCAACGTGGGCAAGATGACCCGGCGTTTCGGCCGATTGCTGCCGGATGCACAGGTCCATGCCTTCGAACCAGTGGGCGAGACCTACGACACCCTACGCCGCCAGACCGCCCGGCTGCCCAACGTCACCTGCGTTCAGGCTGCTCTCGGCGCCGAGGAGGCCAAGGTTGACATCGTCCTGCAGCGGCACTCCGCCGTAAACTCGCTGCGCCATGCCGGAGCGCCAGCCAACGGTCGCCCGGTGGAAACCATCAAGGTGACGACGTTGAATCGCTACTGCGAAGACCGCAGCATCGAGCACATCAACTACCTGAAGATCGACGCCGAGGGGACCGACATGGACGTTCTTCGCGGGGGCCGCAGAATGCTCGACGACGGCCACGTCGATTTCGTACAGGCAGAAGTCGGCTTCGATGCCGACAACCCTGCCCTCGTCCCGTTCTCGACCTGCTACAACTACTTCGCGGATCGCGGCTACCTGCTGTTCGGGCTGTACCACCAGACCCTGGAATGGTCGGGCCGCCCTTATCTACACTTCTGCGACGCCGTGTTCGTCGCGGAACGCATCGCCGGCCGCTCGGCAAAGCCGAGGGCGAAGGCGGTCGAGCTAGAACATCAAGAGCGACGCCGGACGGGATGACGCCCCACCAGCGCCGCCTCCCACATTGTCGTCAATGGTGATCCAGTTGACGACGATCACGTTGTTCCTCGACCGGCACCGGCAGGCCCCGCACTTCGCGCGCTTCGGCCGCGAGTCCCTGGGGCTGATCCGGGCCAAGCGGATCGATATCGGGACACCCTCCCCGAGCGCGCCTGCCTCCCGGCGCGGCTGATCGTCCCGGGCGCCTACCCGGCCGTGCCGAAGCGGGCGGCATAGCGCTCCGGCTTGAAGCCGACGAGCAGCTCGCCGTCGGCTTCCAGGACCGGGCGCTTGATCATCGCCGGCTGGGCGAGCATGAGGTCGAGCGCCCTCACCTCGTCGAGGCCGTCGCGCTCGCTCTCCGGCAGCTTGCGGAAGGTCGTGCCGGCGCGGTTGAGCAGCCTCTCCCAGCCGACTCGGCGCGCCCAGCCCTCGAGACGGGCGCGCTCGATCCCTTCGGCCTTGTAGTCGTGGAAGCGGTAGGCGACGCCCTGCCCGTCCAGCCAGGCACGCGCCTTCTTCATGGTGTCGCAGTTCCGGATGCCGTAGAGCGCGACCGTCATCGGCCGCCCCGCGAGCCGACTGCCCCGGCGCCGGCGCCCAGCGCGGTGCCGACCGCCGCGCCCTGGCCGACGCCCGACGCGATTCCCGAGGCCATGCTCATGTCGCGGGTTCCTCCTCCTGTGCTGCACCGCTGCCGTAGGGCCGGGTGATGGCCTCCAGCAGATGCCCGTCGGGATCCTGGAAATAGACGCCCCGTCCGCCGTCGTGGCGGTTGATCTCGCCTGGAACCTGCCGCGCCGGATCGGCCCAGTAGGGCAGCGCGCGCTCGAGCAGGCGTGCGTGGATGGCGTCGAAGTCCGACTCCTCGACCAGGAAGGCGTAGTGCTGGGTCGAGACCGATCCCTGCTTTTCGAAGAAGTCGAGCGAGACCCCGTTGGCGGTCTCGACGACGAGAAAGTGCAGGAAGGGCTTGGCCGGCGGCAGGCCGAGCATGGCGGTCAGGAAGTCCGCCGAGCGGACCTTGTCGCGGCACCAGACGATGGTGTGGTTCAGCCGGACGCTCATGCTCGCTCTCCCAGGGAGCGCGGCCCCGGCGGCGGCTCGGGGCCGAACACGCTGCGGCCGCCGTAGCGATGGGACTCGCGCCGCTCCTCGGCGATCAGGGCCTCGACGGAAGGGCCGCCGGCCGCCCGTTCCAGTCGGCGGGCCTGGTCGTCCAGGCGCTTCAGCGCGGCCAGCTCCTCGTGGCACCCGAGGCGGGCGCCGCGCACCGCCGACTTCAGCACACCGATGGTGCGGTCGTAGACCGCGATCGGCACCGGGAAGGGTTGCCGGTCCTTGCCGCCGTGGGCCAGCGAGAAGCGCGCCGGGTCGGTGAAGCGGCAGGGCGCGCCGTGCAGGATCTCGGCGACCAGGGCGAGCGCGCGCACCGTGCGCGCGCCCACGCCCGGCACCAGCAGCAGCTCGGCGAAGTCGACCGGCCCGCGCTCGGCGGCGGCCGCCAGGTTGCCGTGCAGGCGGCGCGCCACGACGTCGCCGTCCCGGACCTCGTGGCGATCGGGCAGGCAGAGGTGCGGCAGCAGCGGCTGGGCGCCGGCAGCGGCCGGGCGGGGCTCGAGCCGCGCGAACTCGCGGGCGATGCCGTCCGGACCCAGGTCGCCGAGCAGCGCGAGCTGGCCCCGGCGCGACGCCTCCGCCCGACGGTCGGCGAGGTTGACGATCTCGCCCTGGCCGCGGCCCTCGATGGCGGCGTGCGGGGTATCGAGGAAGCCGGTCATGCCCTCCGACAGCCAGTGGTAGCGCCGGGCCTGGCGGCGGCCGTCGTCGAGGCCCTGCTGGATCACGACCCAGCGCCCCTCGTCGGTGACGATGAAGCCGTGCAGGTAGAGCTGGAAGCCGTCCTGGACCGCGGCGCTGTCAACCTTGGCAACCAAGCGTGAGGCCTGCGCCAGGGCGGCGCCGTCGAGGCCGGTGCGCAGGCCGACCGCCGTCAGCTCGTCCGGCGTCGCCCGCGAGTGCCGGCCGCGGCCGCCGCAGACGTGGACGCCGAGCTCGCCGGCGAGCGGCGCCAGGCCGCGCTTGAGCGCGCCCAGCACGCTTGTGGTGATGCCGGAGGAGTGCCAGTCCATGCCCATGACGGCGCCGAAGGACTGGAACCAGAAGGGGTGGGCGAGCCTGCGCAGCAGCTCGTCGCGGCCGTACTCGCGCACGATGGCCTCGACCATGACCGCGCCGAGCCGGGTCATCCGCTGGGCCAGCCAGGGCGGCACGCGCCCGCCGTGCAGGGGAAGGTCGGCGCTGCCCGCCCGCTTGGCCATCTCGTCCGTCCCGTCGCCCGGAGTTCCGCTAACGTTCCCGCCGCAAGGTGGCAGGATGCGGGCAGCGCGACAAGGCGCTTGTTCGAGGCTGCCGGGCGCAAGGGGCGCCGAGGAGGGCGGGGCGATCGCGGGCTCTCCCGCGACCGCCCGCCCCGCACCTGTCAGGATTCGCCCTGGGGCGTCAGCGGCGGGCGACGACGACCTCCAGGTACTCGCTGGGAACGATCAGGGTCTGGTCACCGGAGCGGTTGAAGCGCTCGAGCAGGGCCGTCAGGTCGGCGGTCAGGGCGAGCTGCGCCTCTTCGTCGAGCGCCCCGAAGGCCTTGTGGACCGGCCCGTAGTAGGTCCGGAAGACCTCCAGCCAATGCTCCACGGAGCGGTAGCGGAAGACGAAGCTGCGCGGCTCGGTGCGAATCTCGGCGGCGGTGGGACCGAACAGCTCCTCGAGCGCCGCGCGCGTGCCCCACAGGGCAGGCGACTTGACGCCGGCGGGCGGCGGCAGGTGCTTGCCGATGGTCTTGAACAGCTGGCCGATGAAGCCCTCCGGCGTCCAGTTGGCGAGGCCGATCTTGCCGCCGGGCCGGCAGACCCGCGCCAGCTCCGCCGCCGCCTGTGCCTGGTCGGGCGTGAACATCACCCCGAAGGTCGAGACCGCGACGTCGAAGCTGGCGTCCGGGAAGGGCAGCGCCTCGGCGTCGGCCTGGCGGAACTCGATCTCGAGCCGCTCGGCCGCGGCACGCTCCCGGCCGCGCGCGAGCAGCGCCGGGACGTAGTCGGTGGAGGTCACCTCGCACCAGCGGCGGGCGGCCGCCAGGGTCGCGTTGCCGTTGCCGGCGGCGACGTCGAGGACCCGCTGCCCGGGCCGGAGGTCGAGGGCCTCGCACAGCGCCTCGCCGACGATCTGCAGGGTGGTGCCGACGACGGCGTAGTCGCCGGAGGACCAGGCCGTCTGCTGGCGGACCTTCACGGCCGCCAGATCGACCTCGACCTTTTCGGTGCTATCGGCAAGCATGGTGGCGAGCTTCACTTTCATTCTCCTTGGGGTGAGTTCCTGTCTGCGGTCGCCGCGTCACCCGCCGTTGAAGGGCACCGGCTCCGGCGCCACCTGCAGCCAATGGCCGCTGCGACCGTCGAACGGGACGCTAGCCGCGGCGCGTGGAGGACCGCGTGGTAGCCCGCGTGGAAATCGCCGTGGAATCCGGTCGGCGTGGCGGAACGGCTGGCGAGCCGGCCCTCCGGCTGGTCCTGCTCGGGCCGATGGCGGTCAGCCGACGCGGCGTGCCGCTGGCCCTGCCGGCCTCGCGCAAGGTGCGCGCGACCGTGGCCTACCTGACGCTGGCGCCGCGCCCGGTGATGCGCAGCCACCTCTGCGAGCTGCTGTGGGATCTGCCGAGCGATCCGAGGGGCGAGCTGCGCTGGTGCCTGAGCAAGGTGCGGCGCCTGCTCGACGAGCCGGACCGGCCCCGCGTCGCGACCGGCAGCGATGCCGTGGCCCTCGACCTCGCCGGGTGCGCCGTCGACGCCCTCGAGGTCGCGCGGGCGACGGAGGCGGGGCTCGCCGGTCTTGGGGCAGCCTCCCTGAGGGACCTCTCGAGGCTGTTCGCCGGCGAGTTCCTGGAAGGGCTGGAGATCGACCGCAGCCCGCGCTTCGGCAGCTGGCTGGTCGCACAGCGCCGCCGCTTCGGCGCCGTCCGCGTCGCCGTCCTGGAGCAGCTGGTGGCGAGCCTTCCTCCCCGATCGGACGAGACTTTCGAGAGCATCGAGGCATGGCTCCGTCTCGCGCCGCTGGACCGCCGCGCCCACGAAGCCCTGCTCGCCGCGCTGGCCCGGCAGGGGCGGATCGACGAGGGCGAGGCCCACGTCGCCGCCGCGGTTCGGCTCTTCGAGTCCGAAGGCCTGAACGGAACGCCCGTGCGCGCGGCCTGGCGCCAGGCCGTCCGGGGCCGGGCGACCGTCGAGGTCGTGTCGCCGGCCGCCGCGGCCCCAGCCCCCATAATCCTGGTCCCCAACGCCCTGGCCCCCGACGCCCTGGCCCCGGGGGCTCCCGCGCCCGGCGACGACCCGCAGGCCTCGACGGCACCGGGCCGCGCCTCGATCGCCGTGATGCCCTTCCTGGACCAGGAGACGGTGGCTGGCGCACGCGGCGGCTCGGGCGACGGCATCGCCCAGGACATCACGACGCGCCTGTCGAAGCTGCGCAGCCTGTTCGTCATCGCCCAGGGCACGCTGCTGGCCCTCGACGAGCGGCGCTTCGGCCCGGCCGCCGTCGGTCGCGCCCTGGACGTGGACTACATCGTCACCGGTGCCCTGCGGCGCCAGGCCGGCCGCCTCGTCGCGACGGTGGAGCTAGCGGAGACGCGGACCGCCCGAGTGGTCTGGTCGGAAGTCTACGACCGGCGCCAGGACGACGCCTTCCGCATGCTCGACGAGATCGGCGACAGCCTGGTCGCCTCGATCGCGCAGCAGGTCGAGGCGGCCGAGCGCAACCGTGCCATCCTCAAGCACCCGCGCTCCCTCAACGCCTGGGAGGCCTACCACCGCGGCGTCTGGCACATGTACCGCTACAGCCGGCCCGACAACGAGCAGGCGCAGCACTTCCTGGAGCAGGCGGTCGCCCTGGACCCGACCTTCGCGCGGGCCTACGCCGCCCTCTCCTTCACCCACTTCCAGAACGCCTTCCAGCGCTGGCGGGAGCGCGAGGCGGAGATCGGCCGCGCCTTCGAGACCGCCGGCCAGGGCCTGCTCGTGGACGAGCAGGATCCCGCCGCCCACTGGGCCATGGGCCGCGCCCTCTGGCTGCGCGGCAGCCGCGACCAGGCGCTCCGGGAGCTGGAGACGGCGGTAGCCCTCAGCCCCAGCTTCGCGCATGGCCACTACACCCTGTCCTTCGTCCACGCGCAGGTGGGCGACCCCCAGGCCGCCGTCGATTTCTCGGACCACTCGCGCCTGCTGAGCCCCTTCGATCCCCTGCTCTGCGCGATGCTCACCACGCGCGCGCTCGCCCTGGTCCGCCTCGGCCGCCTGGAGGAGGCTGCGGACTGGTCGGCCAAGGCCGCAGCCCGCCCCAACGCCTTCTCGCATCTGCGGGCGATCACCGCCTGCCTGCTCGCCCTGACCGACCGCGGCGAGGAGGCCAGGACCGTGGCGGCCGACGTGCAGGCGCTGGCGCCGGGCTACCGGGTCGAGGACCTGCTCGCAACCTTCCGCTTCCCGCCCGAGGTCGCCGAGGTCTTCCGGACCGGTGCGCGGCGCGTCGGCATGGGCTGAGGCCGAAGGGCAATACTAAGGAATTGACCTAAGTTTCTGGATCGCCTATATCCGCGCCGGACACTTCGCGGGAGGCGAGCCATGGCGAGCAGCGAGAACGATCGGCCCGGCCCCGCGACGGCCGGCGCGCGATGACGCCGCAGCCGAACCCTGCCCCGGCCCCTGCCCTGCCGCCGGCCTCGGTGGACGGGCTCTTCAAGGCGCTGTCCGACCCGACCCGCCGGCACGTCCTGGAGCGGCTGAGCGCGAAGCAGGCCTCGGTCAGCGAGCTCGCCGCCCCCTACGACATGACGCTGCCGTCCTTCGTCGGGCACCTGAAAGTGCTCGAAGGCTGCGGGCTGGTCCGCTCACGCAAGGTCGGCCGCGTCCGCACCTACCAGCTGGTGCCCGAGCGGCTGCAGGCCGCCGAGGACTGGCTGGGCCGGCAGCGCAGGCTCTGGGAGCGGCGCCTCGACCGGCTCGACGACTACCTGATGACCATGACAGAGGAGGAACCCCGATGATCTCGCCCCTGGCGACGCCGGACCCCAGGCTCGACCTGGTCCTGGAGCGCGATGTCGACGTGCCGCTCGAGCGCGTCTGGAAGGCCTGGACGACGCCCGAGCACCTGCGCCACTGGTTCGTCCCGAAGCCCTGGACCGTCACCGCCTGCGAGATGGACCTGCGTCCCGGCGGCGTCTTCAGCACGACGATGCGCTCGCCCGACGGGCAGGAGTTCCCGAACGTCGGCTGCTACCTCGAGGTCGTCGAGAACGAGCGCCTGGTCTTCACCGACGCGCTGCTGCCGGGCTTCCGGCCGGCGCCCAAGCCCTTCTTTACCGGCGCCCTGCTGCTGGAGCGGCGCGGCTCCGGCACGCGCTACACGGCGATCGCGATCCACGGCGACGAGCCCTCGCGCAAGAACCACGAGGAGATGGGCTTCCACGACGGCTGGGGCACCGTGCTCGACCAGCTGGTCGCCTTCATCAAGCAGTCGTGACGGCCGGGACCCGGAAGGATGCGCGCGCGGCCCTGGAAAAGCCGCCGCGCGCCGCCACCTGATACCCGAAGGAGATCCAAGAATGGCCGACTACCGCAAGACCGCCGAGGCCGTCGCCGCGCTGACGCCGGAGCAGTACCGGGTGACCCAGCAGAACGGCACCGAGCGCCCCGGCACCGGCGCCTACCTCGACAACAAGGAGCCGGGCATCTACGTCGACGTCGTCTCGGGCGAGCCGCTCTTCGCCTCGGCCGACAAGTACGAGTCCGGCTGCGGCTGGCCGAGCTTCACCAAGCCGATCGAGCCGGCCCACGTCGCCGAGCTCAGCGACACGACCCTCGGCATGCGCCGGGTCGAGGTCCGCTCCGCCCAGGGCGACAGCCACCTCGGCCACGTCTTTCCCGACGGCCCGCCGGACCGCGGCGGGCTGCGCTACTGCATCAACTCGGCCTCGCTGCGCTTCGTCCATCGCGACGACATGGAGGCCGAAGGCTATGGTGCCTATCTCGACCAGGTGGAGGAAGTGACATGAGCGACGAGAGGGCCGTCCTGGCCGGCGGCTGCTTCTGGGGCATGCAGGATCTGATCCGCAGGCAGCCGGGCGTCATCGCCACGCGCGTCGGCTACACCGGCGGCGAGGTGCCGAACGCGACCTATCGCAACCACGGCAACCACGCCGAGGCGATCGAGATCCGCTTCGACCCCGAGCGGACCAGCTTCCGCGCGATGCTGGAGTTCTTCTTCCAGATCCACGACCCGACGACGCCCAACCGCCAGGGCAACGATGTCGGCGCGAGCTACCGCTCGGCGATCTTCTACACCAGCGAGGAGCAGCGCCGCGTCGCCGAGGACACCATCGCCGACCTCGAGGCCTCCGGCCTCTGGCCCGGCAAGGTGGTGACCGAGGTCGTGCCGGCGGGCGACTTCTGGGAAGCCGAGCCCGAGCACCAGGATTACCTGCAGCGCCTGCCGAACGGCTACACCTGCCACTTCGTGCGCCCGGGCTGGAAGCTGCCGCAGCGCGAAAAGGTCGGCTGAGCGGCCGCCGGCCTGCGGCGATGAGCGTCCGAATCGTCCGCCTCGGCAGCCCGCGGCATCCGCGCGAGGGCCTGCGCATCGGCACGGTGCGCCGGCCGCCGCGCGGCGTGCCGAAGGCGCGCACCGCCGCCGACGACTGGTACGACGTCTGGTATCCCGAGCTCTCGCCCAGCCCCGACTTGGTGAAGAAGGCGCTGGCGGCCTCGGGCGACAGGGAGTGGCAGGCCTTCGTGCGCGCCTTCCGCAAGGAGATGGCGGAGCCGGCGCCGCGTCGCACCCTCGACCTGCTGGCGGCGCTGTCCGCCAACGCCGACTTCTCGCTCGGCTGCTACTGCGAGGAGGAGGCCCGCTGCCACCGCTCGGTGCTGCGGGCCCTGCTGGAGGAGCGCGGCGCGGCCCTCGCCTAGCGCCCTTCAGGGGGCCGGCACTTGGATGTCGAAATGCAGCACGTCCTCGCGCAGGCCGAGCTTGCTGTAGAGCGCGATCGCGGGATCGTCGCCCAGGTCGGCCTGAACGAAGACGACGTAGGCGCCGCGCGCGGCCGCGATGTCGCGGAGCTCCTCGATCAGCGCCGTGGCGATCCCTTCCCGGCGGTGCCCCTCCTTCGTCGCGACGAGCGCGAGGACGTGCGGCGGGGCATGGCGAGGTCACCATCCTTCACGACGTGGCGGGATCGCGCGGCGTACGCCGAGATCGACCCGGACGTCATCGTCATCGACCTGGAGAATCCGAACCGCGACATGCTCGAAGGCATGTTCGCGCTCAGCGGGGCCGTGAAGCGGCCGATCGCCATGTTCGTCAGCACGCGGAACCAGCACAGGCCGAGTGCCGCATGAAACCGCATGCCGGACCATGCCGGCGCCCAGGTAAATGAGATAGCCGGTCCCGGTCGATTGAACGACAAGGTAGGCGGCGCTCGAAACAGGAGACTCGGATTTGCCATTTTATCGCGAGGGCGCCTTCAGCCTCCGCGATCCGGCCTCTCGCGCCGCAGCTCTGGCAAGTCTTCAGGTCTGATCCGTCTCGTCTCCACCTCTATGCCGATCGTCCAGAAGTGCTGTCTTTTCCCGAACCACGACACCGGCAAGCGCGATCAGGGCGATGAGGTTGGGCGCTGCCATCAGGCCATTCAGGGTGTCGGCGAATTCCCAGACCGTGACAAGGCCGCCGATCGCGCCGATGAAGATAAAGGCGAGAAAGGCGAGCCGGTAAATCAGCACGGCGCGCCGGCCGAAGAGGTATCGAAAGCTCTGCTCACCGTAGAAGCCCCAGGTAAGCATCGTGGTGTAGGAGAACAGGACGAGCGATACCAATACGATCAGCCCGCCCACGCCCGGCAACGCCGTAGCGTACGCTCGGGAGGCGAGTTCAGCGCCGGTAGCGCCGCTTTCGAGAACGCCGGTCACGAGGATGACAAGCGCCGTCATAGTGCCGATGACGAGCGTATCGATCGCCACCTCCCAGATGCCCCAGAGCCCCTGGCCACCGGGGGTGTTGCGCGCCTGGGCATGGGCGATCGATGCCGATCCGAGGCCCGCCTCGTTGGAGAAGATGCCGCGGGCCACGCCATAGCGCAGCGCTGCCAAGACCGTGGCACCGGCAAAGCCTCCCGCGGCTGCCGCTGGTTCGAACGCGTGTCGTACGATTGAAGCGAGGGCCCCGGGCACCGCGGGGGCATGCAGCAGCAGCACTGCGAGAGCCGCCACGAGATAGGCGATCGCCATGCTCGGAACGATCCGTTCGGCTGTAGCCCCGATACGCTTTATGCCGCCGAGAGTGACTGCGCCGACCAGGACTAGGGCAATGGCGCCAGTCAGCATGGCAGGCACGCCAAAGCCTATTTCCATGGCATGGGCCATGGTGTTTGCTTGAACCATGTTGCCGATGCCGAACGAGGCCAAGCCGGCAAACGCAGCATAGACAAGCGCGAGGGGCTTCCAGCCCAACCCGTACTCAATGTAGTAGAATGCACCGCCCGCCACTTCCCCGTTCGGGTCGATCCGTCGGTAGTGCACACCGAGCGCGGCTTCGGCGAACTTGGTCGCCATTCCGACCAGGGCCACCATCCACATCCAGAAGATCGCGCCGGGGCCGCCGAGAGTCATCGCGGTCGCCACGCCTGCGATATTGCCGACGCCGACGGTGCCGGCCATGGCCGAGGCAACGGCCTGCAGCGGCGTGATAGCGCCTGCTACGGCTGCCGTTCTTCCTCTGAACAGGCGCCCGAACGAGTTCCGCCAGGCAAAGCGCAGATGCGTGAACTGAAAGAACCTGAGCCGGAAGGTGAGATAAAGTCCCGTACCTACCAGCAGCAGCATGAATGGCGGCCCCCACACGAGAGCATTCAGCCAGTGGTTCGCGCTTAAGAGGAAGCTCCCAAAGCCAGCAACCATCTGTCCTCCGCTTACGCAGGAGCCGTGTTGGTCATGCCGAGTCCTAGATGAACCTTACCGATGACGCGAAAATTCTCGTTGCGGTCCACCAAAAGGGATTCATCAGGATTGGTCATTCTCAAACTGATCGTAAGCCCTCAAGGCGTCGGCGCCATATACCGCCGCCGGGCCGCCGCCCATGTAAAGGGCGAGCGCCACGGTCTCGGCGACCTCCTCCCGCGTCGCGCCGTGGCCATGCGCCATCTTAGTGTGATAGGCGACACATCCGTCGCAGTGGACAGCGATACCGATCGCGAGTGCCATCAACTCCTTGGTTTTCGTGTCCAGCGCATGTGCGGCCGTAGCCGCGCTGGAGAGCGCTCCGAAAGCCTTCATAGCGTCGGGAGCCCCCGCGCGAATGAGCCCGACCCCGTTCATGACGTCGTCAGCAACCTGCTTGAAATCCTTGGGCACGGTGTCGTCCTCCCCTTCCTTGCCTCAGCCTTCTCAAGCGAGCGTCTCCAGCGCCAGCGCGATTCCCTGGCCGCCGCCGATGCACAGCGTGACGACGCCGCGTTTCAGCCGATCGCGCTTCATGGAGTGCAGCAGCCGCGTGGTGAGGACCGCCCCCGTCGCACCGATCGGATGACCATGGGCGATCGCGCCGCCTTCGACATTCACGACATCCTCCGAAAGGCCAAGCTCACGGGTGACGGCGAGTGCGATGGCGGCGAAGGCCTCGTTGATCTCGACGCGCTCCAGGTCGCCGATGGACCAGCCGGCGCGCTCGAGCGCCTGGCGCACCGCCGGCACCGGACCGATGCCGAACATGCCAGGCTCGACGGCGCCAACCCCGAAGGACACGAGTCGCGCAGCGGGCTCAAGGCCGTTTTGCTCGGCAAAGCCGCGCTCGGCGATGATCATCGCGGACGCGCCGGTGTTGAGACCGGGCGCATTGCCGGCGGTGATCGTGCCTCCCTCGCGGAAAGCCGGCTTCAGTTTCGCGAGAGACTCAAGCGTTGTGTCGGGCCGGTTGTGCTCGTCCTTTCCGAAAAGCTCCGCTCCCTTCCGCCCCTTGATCGCGACAGGAACGATCTCTTCCTCGAACTTGCCGGCGGCTTGCGCGGCGGAAAAGCGCTCTTGGGAGCGGGCCGCCCAGCGGTCCTGATCCTCACGGCCGATCTGGTACTTCTCCACCAGATCCTCCGTATGCCAGCCTGCATGCTGGTCGGAGAAGGCGTCGTTCAGGCCGTCCCGAAGCATGGCGTCATGGATCTGGCCGTCTCCCATGCGATAGCCCCATCGGCCACTGCTCATCAGTAAGGCGCCAAAGGCATCCGGGCGGTCCGCCACGAGTGTGTTCACCGGCAGACCCATCGTTTATCGTCGATTGACGATGCATAGGGTCGAACACATCCGAAGGCAAGAGCCCGCGCTCACCGTGCGACCAACCTGGCAAGGACACCGCGCGGGCAAGAGCGCACGGCCATAATCACCCTTTCGGCAGGGAGAGATACGAGCGGACGATCTCGAGCTTCGCGTCGGAGAGGCCGGCAAGGTGTCGTTCGTCCAGATACTCTTCCCGGATCAGGCGGGCGAAGACCAACGGCAACTGCGAATAGCGGAAGTCGAACAGCTCTTCGAGCTCGCGCCGCTGCCGCCGTAGATAGCGTTCCATCTCCCAGAGATCCGCCGGCTCGGCGACCGCGTCCGCGCGGCTCTTGAACTCTGCCATCAGCTTGGCGAACGCCGCGTCGAAGGCAAGGTCGAAGGCGCGGCGCGCGACCTTCTTCTCCGACCCGGACCACTTCAGATCGAGCCCGCTCACGATGACTGGCCTCCCCTCCTCCCGTCTTCATTCCAGGAACTTCATGAAGTTGCGCTTGCGCCCGTGGCGCGCCCTCAGCTCTGACAGATGGGCCGCCTGCTCCGCCGCCCCCCTCAGTTTGGCCATGCGGGCGATCAGCGCGGCAGCTTCTTCGTAGGCCGGGTTGCCGCCGACCCGGACAAGCTCCTCAACCCGCTCACCGTAGACCGCGAGCGCTTCCCCAGCGTGCGTCGTCTCGCTCGCCGCCGCCAGAGCCTCCCTGACGCCTCGCGATGCTCCGCTTTCGCGGACGGCCAACCAGGCGGCCTCGAACATCCTTTCCTCGATCATCACCTGGACGAGGAGGTCCGCGGGCGAGCTCCGAGGCGCGGAGCGCTTCGAGGCGAGTTGTCCCTGCAAGAGCGCGACCGCGCGCCGGGCCGCCTCCTTTCCGCCAAGCGAGCGCAAGCGGCCATAGAGGGCCAGGCTCGGTGTCTTCTCGAAGGCGCGCCAGAGGTGCGCTTCGGCGTCCGTCTTGCGACCTGCCCCCAGCAGCAGGTCGACGGTGCAGCACACCAGCCGCTCGTCCGGTCTCTCGTCCTCGAAGAGCCACAGCCCCTCCTCGGCATGCTGCAGCGCTTCCTCCTCTCGGGCGTGGGTCCGGCAGAACTCGGCGAGCTGGAGGTAGGCCCTGGGCGACGACAGGGTCTTGGCCCGCAGCGCAATGCGAAGATCGAGGTCGCCATCGCGTTCGGCGAAGAAGTCCAGGATCGACTTCAGCCGGTCGCGATCGAGCTCAAACTCGTCCTGCTCAACGCGGTGCCTGCCGAGTTGCGGCGGCAGCTGCTCCCAGGCTTCCTGCGCAAGCCGGCGGTATTCGGCGAGCCCCGGCTCGCCGAGAACCTCGGCATAGCGCTCTGCCGCTGCGTAGAAGGTGTCGTACTCTCCCTCCATCTCCTGCCGGAATAGGTCGCGTGCCAGGGCGACGGGATCGGGCCTGGAAGTCCGGCAGGCCTCGAGGTGGATCCCCTGGACGCGCCCGAGCAGTGCGCCGCAATGGCCGTCGGAGTCGTCGATGTCCTCGATCGCGCTCTCGATCCTGGCGGCGGCGTAGTCGGCAAGCTCGACGACCAGCGCCGCGCGCGGGCCGGTGGCCAACCCGGCCAGCAGGTCCAGCGCGGCATCCACGTCGCCGGCCCATTCCGCTGCCTGCCAGTAGTCCACGAAGCCGCGGGTCCGGGTTGCGTCACGGATCGCCCGCTTCAACTGCGCTTCGACCGCCTTGCCGTCGGTTCCATCCGCCGCGGCGGCGATCTCCAGCTTCCGGAGCAGCGCCGGGTCCCGCTCGGCAACCTCGACGATCGTCTCGACCAGGGCCTCGATGCTCCTGGTCCTCAGGTGCTGCCGGATCCGGTCGAGCAGGCCGGCGCCCTCGGCCTGTCCGGCGGAGATCGCGGCGTTCGCCGCGAGGGCCACCGCCACCATGTGCTTGCAGAAGCCGTCGCGCTCGAAGGCCGGACAGGAGCACGCGCCGCCGATGTCTCCGGCCTGTCCGGCGACCTCGGTCCGGTATTCCTCGCTGCCGGCGACCCGCGCCAGCACGCGGCCCCGATCAATTCCGAGAATCTCCACCAGCCCGTCGCGGAAGTAGGCCTGCCCGCGCGCGAACACCCTCTCCCCGGCCAGCTGCCGCAGTCTGTCCGGAACGAACCTCGGGTGGGGCTTCGTGTTCATATCGGCGGGTGAAGCAGCTCGTCGTCTTCGATGAGAAGCAGGGCTTCGTCCAGGGTGACGCCGCTGTAGAGGCGGTACCACTGACCGGTATGACGATGCCAGAAGACGTCGAAGCGCAGCTCGGCCAGATGGCCCTCAAGATGATCGAGACGCGTGAAGGCCGACTCGAACTCTTCGCCGAGATTGTCCGGGGAGCCGGAGCGATAGCGGGTGATGAAGCTGTACCTTCTGCCGCGCCAGCGCCCCAGGATGTCGACGGGATAGTTGAACTGCGTGGGACGGATCCGACGCAGGAAGCGGGGCTTGAGCCTCTCGGCGATGAAGCGCTCGCAGACGGCGCCAATCTCCGCTTTCTGCTCCTTGGTGAGTTCCCTGACCCGGACCCAGCTGCCCTTCGGCTTCGGCATGACCCGCTTCCGTCAGTTGCTCGGCGGCGCGGACGACCCCGGCCGCGCTGCCGCCCTAGCCTACTCCCACTCGAT
>NZ_JBBDQW010000079.1:0-18054 GCF_040905785.1 Tistlia sp. | reverse complement strand
CGCCCTCGCGCGACAGCAGCTCGACCGAGCCCATCTCGCGCAGGTACATGCGCACGGGGTCGTCGGTACGGCCGACCTCGTCGTCGTCCAGGTTGCCGGCGACACGCACGGCGCCCTCTTCGCCGGGCGCGGCCTCCTCCTGCTCCTCCTGCTCCTCGCTCTCGATGGCGCTGATGCCCATCTCCGAGAGCGTCGCCATGACGTCTTCGATCTGCTCGGAAGAGACCTGGTCGGGGGGCAGGACCTGGTTCAACTCGTCGTAGGTGACGTAGCCGCGCTCCTTGGCGCGCCCGATCAGCTTCTTCACCGCGGCCGTCAAGGAATCGACGAGGGGACCTTCAGCCGTCTCTTCCTCCCGGCTGTCCGGGGCCTCCGCGCTTTCGGTTTCCTTGCTCACCACTGTCCCTTCCATCCTGGACACCTCGCGGCCTCGGCTGCAGACCTGTCAGGAGCACGTTCCGCCATTCTCTAGTCCGTCACTTCCGTGATGTCGAACTGCTCGATGACGCGCTGCTGTGCCGTGCTTTCCTCGGCCCTCGCCCGTTTGAGCTCCACCGTCCCAGTCCCGCTCGCGTGCCCGCTCCGGTCCGGCCCGCCCCCCTCGAGCTCGACTCCGTCCGGTCCGCCTGCCTCGGCCCCGCCCGCGTCGGCCTCGCCGGGACCGCCGGCGGCAGGGTGTGCGCCGCGGGCCGCGTCGCCGCTCTCGCGCACCCGCAGGATCCAATAGCCGATCCGCTTGCGCACGTCTCGCGGCGGCGCGTCGGGACGGGCAAGGGCTTCGTGAAGATGGATCTGCGGGCCGGAGAGCCCATCGAGCAGCCCCGAAAAACCCTGGCCGCGTAGGTGGCACTGAAGGCTGGAGGAGTCAAGGTGCGGGGCGTCCGCGAGCCAGTCCAGCAGCGCCTCTCGGAGCCGCCGGTGCTCGGTTGCCTGGAGCGGCGCCGCGGCCAGTTCCTCGATGCGATCGAGCGCCGCGTCGGGGTGCGCCACCGCCAGGGCCAGCAGCACCTGCTCCGGCCGCCGCCGCAGCAGCGCGGGCGACTGGCGCTGCGCCAGGGGCGGCGTCTCGTAGGAGTCACGGCGCTCGCCGGGCCGGCCGCGCCCGCGGGCCGGCGTCCAGCCCTTGCCGCTGCCGGCGCCGCGCCGCTTGAAGCCGAAGGCCTCGTCGAAGCGGCGCAGCATCTCCTGGCGATACTCCTGGCGCACGCCGGGATCCTGGATGCGCTCGACCGCGGCCATCAGGTCCTGGCGCAGCGCGGCGCGGCGCTCGGGCGTGTCGCTGCGCCCGGCGGCCAGGCGCACGCTCCACAGCACCTCCGAGAGCGGCCGCGCCCCGGCCAGGACGCGCGCCATGGCCGCGGGGCCCTGCGCGGCGAGCAGGCTGTCGGGATCGTCGCCGGCCGGCAGCGTCGCGAAGGACAGGGAGCAGCCCGGCTTCAGGGCCGGCAGCGCCCGCTCGATCGCCCGCTGCGCGGCGCGCTGGCCGGCGGCGTCGCCGTCGAGGCAGAGGATCGGCTCCGGCGCGATGCGCCAGAGCTCGGCGAGCTGTTCCTCGGTGATCGCCGTGCCCAGCGGCGCCACGGCGCCGGAGAAGCCGGCCTGAGCCAGCGCGATCACGTCCATGTAGCCCTCGGCTACGACCAGGGCGTTGCCGTCGTGGGTGGCCTGGCGGGCGCGCGCCATGTTGTAGAGCACCCGGCCCTTGTGGAAGAGCGGCGAGTCCGGCGAGTTGACGTACTTCGGCTTGGCCTCGGCGGCGAGGGCGCGGGCGCCGAAGGCGATGATCCGGCCGCGCCGGTCGGGGATTGGGAAGATGACGCGGTTGAAGAAGTAGTCGCGCAGCGCCGCACCCCGCGGCCCGCCGGCCCCGCCGTCGGCATCCGGCCGCTTCAGCAGGCCGGCCTCGACCAGCAGCGCGTCGTCGATGCCGCGCAGGTTGAGCGCCTTGCGCAGCGCGCCGCGCCGGTCGGGCGCGAAGCCGAGGCGGAAGTCGCGAATCGTGGCCGCCGTCAGCCCGCGGCCGTCGAGGTACTCGCGCGCCTCGGCGCCGTCCGGCGTCTGGAGCTGCTCCTCGAACCAGCGGCAGGCGGCCTCCAGCACGTCGTGCAGGTCGGCGCGGCGCTTCTGGCTCTCGACCTCGCGCGGGTCGCGCCTCGGCAGCGGCAGGTTGGCCTCGCCGGCCAGCTTCTCGACCGCCTCCGGAAAGCTCAGGCCCTCGGTCTGCATGACGAAGCCGATGACGTCGCCGTGGGCGCCGCAGCCGAAGCAGTGGAAGAAGCCCTTGTCCTCGCTGACCGTGAAGGAGGGCGTCTTCTCGTTGTGGAAGGGACAGAGCCCGCTGTGCTCGCGGCCCTTCCGGGTCAGGCGGACGCGCCGGCCGACGACCTCGGCGATCGGCACCTGGTCGCGCAAGCGGTCGAGAAAATCGGGGTCGAAGGACATCCGCCTGTCCGCGCCTCCTGTCCCGGGTCGGCCCGGCGCCAGCGCGACCACGGGGCCGCCGCCGACCGGGGGTCCGCCACCCTACAGAAATGGTGGGCGCGCCGCGGCCCGGTAATCCGCAAAGCGCCGATTTTTCTCGGGACGGAGCGGCCTATAAGCCTCCTATAAGCCTGTGGCCAAGCTGTTGGCGGCGCTGTGGACGAGCGCGGCGCGGCCGCGGCCGCGCGCGGCCGTCAGCCGAGCCGCGCCTTGACCGCCTGGCTGGCGCGCGCGAAGTCCATGCGCCCGGGGTAGCGCTCCTTCAGCAGCGACATGACCCGGCCCATATCCTTGATCGAGCCGGCCTCGAGCTCGACGATGGCGTCGCTCACCGCCTGGTCGCTCTCGGCCTCGTCGAGCGGCTTGGGCAGGAAGCGCTCGATCACGGCGATCTCCTGCTCCTCGCGCTCGACCAGGTCCTGGCGCTGGCCCTTGGCGTAGAGCTCGATGGCGTCGCGCCGTTGGCGCACCATCTTCTGCAGCATCTCCAGGATCTCCTGCTCCTCTACGCCGTCGCCACGGCCTTCGGTGCGGGCCTGGATGTCGCGGTCCTTGAGCGCCGCCAGGATCAGGCGGATCGTCGCGAGCGCGCGCTGATCGCGGGCCCGCATGGCCTCCTTCAGCGCATCGTTGAGTTGCTGGCGAAGCATCGTGCCTGGACCTCCAATAAAACGAGAGCCGGCCGGACCGCGGCGCGACCCGGCTGGCCGTAGGGCGCCGCGGCCGGCGCCGTCGCGGCCGGCGTCGGCGGCTGCCATGTTCCGAAGCGCCGCATGTTCCGAAGCGCCGCATGTTCCGAAGCTCTGCCTTGACCGGCGTTGACGCCCCGCGTAGTCATGCGTCCGCGAGTGATCGCTGAGGCCCGGACGGCTTTTCTTGCCCGGGCGCCTCTCCCGGCCGCGCCGGGAAGGCCTATATAGGAACCCGACCCCCGGGCGCAACCTGCTCGATGGCGCCTCCGCCTGCCGGAGGCCGCCGCGCTGCGGCGCGCCGGACCGGCTCTCTCTAGGGGACTGCTCGATGAGCGAAAGCATGGACAAGGCGGCGCCGGCCGAGAGCCCGGCCGAGCTCTTGACGCGCGCCTACGACCATCAGCCGGCGGATGCGACCGCCGCCCTGGTCCTGGCCGACGGCACGGTGTTCTGGGGCCGCGGCCTGGGCGCCACAGCGACGACCACCGGCGAGGTCTGCTTCAACACCTCGATGACCGGCTACCAGGAGATCATGACCGACCCCTCCTACGCGGGTCAGCTGATCACCTTCACCTTCCCGCACATCGGCAACGTCGGCACGACCCCGGAGGACATCGAGACGATGACCCCGGTGGCGCGCGGCGCGATCGTCCGCCAGGCCCTCACCGAGCCCTCGAACTGGCGCGCCGAGCAGCACCTTGGGGCCTGGCTGGCGAGCCACGGCCTGCCCGGCATCTCCGGCGTCGACACTCGCGCCCTGACCCACCGGATCCGCGACGCCGGCGCGCCGCACGGCACCTTGGCGCACGCCCCCGACGGCCGCTTCGAGCTGGAGGCCCTGCGCAGCGCCGCCGCGGGCTGGCCCGGCCTGGCCGGCATGGATCTCGCCGGCGAGGTCAGCTGCCTGCAGGCCTACACCTGGGACGAGACGCGCTGGACGCTGGGCGAGGGCTACGGCCGGCTCGAGTCGCCCCGGCACAAGGTCGTGGCGATCGACTACGGCGCCAAGCGCAACATCCTGCGCTGCCTGGCCTCGGCCGGCTGCGCGGTGACCGTGGTGCCGGCCTCGGCCACGGCCGAGGAGATCCTGGCCCATGAGCCCGACGGCGTGTTCCTGGCCAACGGTCCGGGCGACCCGGCCGCGACCGGGGCCTATGCCGTGCCGACCCTGAGGAAGCTGATGGAGAACCCGAAGCTGCCGATCTTCGGCATCTGCCTCGGCCACCAGCTGCTGGCGCTGGCGCTCGGCGGCCGGACCGAGAAGATGCATCTCGGCCACCGCGGCGCCAACCACCCGGTGAAGGACCTGGCCAGCGGCCGGGTCGAGATCACCAGCCAGAACCACGGCTTCGTCGTCGTCCAGGACAGCCTGCCCGAGAACGTCGAGGCGACCCACGTCAGCCTGTTCGACGGCACCAACGAGGGCCTGCGCGTGAAGGACCGTCCGGTCTTCTCGGTCCAGTACCACCCGGAGGCCTCGCCCGGCCCGATGGACAGCCACTACCTCTTCGACCGCTTCGTCGAGGCGATCGAGAAAGCCAAAGGCTGAGCGGCTCCTGAGCCCGGCTCGAGCGCCCGCCGACTCCCCTTCCCTTCGCCGCCGGGCCGTGGCATAGGACTGCCCCCAGCAGGACCCACGACCGACCCCCTTCGACGCGCGCGCCGCCTCCCGGCGCGCGGTTCGCACGAGCGCGCCCCATGCCCAGACGCACCGACATCAAGTCCATCCTGATCGTGGGCGCCGGCCCGATCGTGATCGGCCAAGCCTGCGAGTTCGACTACTCGGGCGTCCAGGCCTGCAAGGCCCTCAAGGAGGAGGGCTTCCGCACGATCCTGGTCAACTCCAACCCCGCGACGATCATGACCGACCCCGGCCTCGCCGACGCGACCTACGTCGAGCCGATCACGCCGGAGTTCCTGGAGAAGGTCATCGCCAAAGAGCGGCCCGACGCGCTGCTGCCGACGATGGGCGGGCAGACGGCGCTCAACGCCTCGCTGAAGCTCCACGAGCTGGGCGTCCTGGACAAGTACGGCGTCGAGATGATCGGCGCCGACGCCGACGTCATCGACAAGGCCGAGGATCGCCAGCGCTTCCGCATCGCGATGGAGGCGATCGGGCTGAAGTCGCCGGCCTCGCGCATGGTCGGCTCCTTCGAGGAGGCCCTGGCCGCGCTCGACCTGGTCGGCCTGCCGGCGATCATCCGGCCCTCCTTCACGCTCGCCGGCACCGGCGGCGGCATTGCCTACAACCGCGAGGAGTTCGTCGAGATCGTCACGGGCGGCCTGCGCGCCAGCCCGACCCACGAGGTCCTGATCGAGCAGTCGGTGCTCGGCTGGAAGGAGTTCGAGATGGAGGTCGTGCGCGACTGCGCCGACAACTGCATCATCGTCTGCTCCATCGAGAACATCGACCCGATGGGCGTGCACACCGGCGACTCGATCACGGTGGCGCCGGCGCTGACCCTCTCCGACAAGGAGTACCAGGTCATGCGCGACGCCTCGATCGCGTGCCTGCGCGAGATCGGCGTCGACACCGGCGGCTCCAACGTGCAGTTCGCCGTCAACCCGCTGACCGGCGAGATGGTCGTCATCGAGATGAACCCGCGGGTCTCGCGCTCCTCGGCCCTGGCCTCCAAGGCGACCGGCTTCCCGATCGCCAAGATCGCCGCCAAGCTGGCGGTCGGCTACACGCTCGACGAGCTGACCAACGACATTACCAAGGTGACGCCGGCGGCCTTCGAGCCGACCATCGACTACGTCGTCACCAAGATGCCCCGCTTCGCCTTCGAGAAGTTCCGCGGCGCCGAGCCGACCCTGACGACCTCCATGAAGTCGGTCGGCGAGGCCATGGCGATCGGCCGCTGCTTCCAGGAATCCCTGCAGAAGGCCTTCCGCTCGCTGGAGACCGGCCTCTCCGGCCTCGACGAGCTCGAGATCCCGGGTGCCGTCGAGGCCGACGGCACGGTCGACCGCGACGCCGTCTTCGCCTGGCTCGGCCGGCCGACGCCCGACCGCCTGCTCGGCGTCGCCCAGGCCTTTCGCCACGGCCTCGACGTCGAGGACATCCACCGGGCGACGGCGATCGACCGCTGGTTCCTGCGCCAGATCGAGGAGCTGGTCGCGGTCGAGCAGCGGATCCGGGCCGAGGGCCTGCCGCGCGACCCGCTGGCGCTGCGGCGCCTGAAGCAGCTCGGCTTCTCCGACGCCCGCCTGGCCGCCCTGGTCGGCCACGAGGAGGAGGCGGTCAGCGCGGCCAGGCGCGCGCTCGGCGTCGTGCCTTCCTTCCGGCGCATCGACACCTGCGGCGGCGAGTTCCCGGCGCTGACGCCCTACATGTACTCGGCCTACGAGGGCGACGGCTTCAACCCGCCGGCCTGCGAGGCCGACGTCAGCGACCGCGAGAAGGTCATCATCCTGGGCGGCGGGCCGAACCGCATCGGCCAGGGCATCGAGTTCGACTACTGTTGCGTCCATGCCGCCTATGCGCTCGCCGAGGCCGGCTTCGAGACGATCATGGTCAACTGCAACCCCGAGACCGTCTCGACCGACTACGACACCTCGGACCGGCTCTACTTCGAGCCGCTGACGGCAGAGGACGTCCTGGAGATCGCCCGCGTCGAGCGCACGGCCGGGCGCCTGCACGGCTGCATCGTGCAGTTCGGCGGCCAGACCCCGCTGAAGCTGGCGAGCGCCCTGGAGAAGGCCGGCGTGCCGGTCCTCGGGACCTCGCCCGACGCCATCGACCACGCCGAGGACCGCGAGCGCTTCCAGCGGCTGCTCGCCGAGCTCGGCCTGAAGCAGCCCGACAACGGCACCGCGCGCAGCCGCGACGAGGCGGTGCGGGTCGCCGAGACCATCGGCTACCCGGTGCTGCTGCGCCCCTCCTACGTGCTCGGCGGGCGCGCCATGGAGATCATCCACGACCGCGGCGAGCTGCTCCACTACATCGAGAACGCGGTCAAGGTGTCGGGTCGCAACCCCGTGCTGATCGACAGCTACCTGCGCGACGCCATCGAGGTCGACGTCGACGCGATCTGCGACGGCGAGACCGTCTTCGTCGCCGGCATCATGGAGCACATCGAGGAGGCCGGCATCCATTCCGGCGACTCCGCCTGCTCGCTGCCGCCGCACTCGCTCGACGAGGCGATCGTCGCGGAGATCGAGCGGCAGACCGAGCTGCTGGCCAAGGCGCTGGGCGTCGTCGGCTTGATGAACGTGCAGTTCGCCGTGCGCCAGCGGGACATCTACATCCTGGAGGTCAACCCGCGGGCGAGCCGCACCGTGCCGTTCGTCGCCAAAGCAACCGGCGTGCCGATCGCCAAGATCGCCGCGCGCGTCATGGCCGGTGCCAAGCTGGCCGAGTTCAAGCTGGTCCGCTCGAAGCGCGCTCACGTCGCGGTCAAGGAGGCGGTTTTCCCCTTCGCCCGCTTCCCCGGCGTCGACGTCGTGCTCGGCCCAGAGATGAAGTCGACCGGCGAGGTCATCGGCCTCGACCGCGACTTCGCGCGGGCCTTCCTGAAGTCGCAGATCGGCGCCGGCACGCCGCTGCCCCGTGAGGGCCGGGTCTTCATCTCGGTGCGCGACGAGGACAAGGCAGCGGCCGCCAAGCTGGCCGCCGAGCTGCTCGACGAGGGCTTCCAGCTGATCGCCACGCGCGGCACGGCCGGCTTCTTCGAGCAGCAGGGCCTGCCGGTGGAGACCGTGCTGAAGGTGCGCGAGGGCCGGCCGAACATCGTCGACCGCATGCTCTCCGGCGACATCGACCTGGTCATCAACACCACCGAGGATCGCAAGGCGCTGGCCGACTCCTTCACGATCCGGCGCACCGCCCTGACCAACGCCATCCCCTACTACACCACCATCGCCGGTGCCGACGCCGCAGTGCTGGCGATCGCGGCGCTCAAGCGCGGTCATCTTGAAGTGAATCCGCTGCAGTCCTACTTTGAGGGGTCGTTCTAGGCTGGAGGGTCCAGGGCGCGGTATTCTGCGTTCTGACATCCAGCCAGCCATCCCGGCGATACCCTCAGACAACTCAGGCCAGCGAGCGGGCAGGTACGGAAACTATGACCGACAAGGTACCCATGACGGCGGAAGGCTATGCCCGCATGGAAGAAGAGCTGCGGCACCTCAAGTCGGTTGCCCGGCCGGAGGTGATCAAGTCGATCGCCGAGGCGCGCGAGCACGGCGACCTGTCCGAGAACGCCGAGTATCACGCTGCGCGCGAGCGCCAGTCCTTCATCGAGGGCCGCGTCGGCGAGCTCGAGGACAAGATCAGCCGGGCCGAGATCATCGATCCCTCGACGCTGTCGGGCGACACCGTGAAGTTCGGTGCGACGGTCAGGGTCGTCGACGAGGATTCCGACGAGGAGACGACCTACCAGATCGTCGGCGAGATCGAGGCCGACGTGAAGCGCGGCCGGATCGCCGTCACCTCGCCGCTAGCCCGCGCCCTGATCGGCAAGTCGCTCGGCGACTCCGTCGAGGTCGCGACGCCCAAGGGCCAGAAGGCCTACGAGATCCTCGAGGTCAAGTACGGCTGAGCCGGCGCGCTGCCGGCCGGCTCTCCCCCACCCGCTTCTTCCGTGTGCGCTTCCACGCTTGCATGGTTCGACAGGCTCACCATGAAGCGCGGCCCGAAGCTCGCGCGACCCTCTGTCGCTTCATGGTGAGCCTGTCGAACCATGCAAGCGTGGAAGCGCCGGCGTGGGGGCGCGCCTCCCCGGGCGCCTGCGCCCCCCGATGACGCCCGAAGGAGCGGCACCCCTCAGTTCAGGTCGTGGGCGTAGCGCTTGAGGTCGAAGAGGTCGACGACCTCGAGCGCGCGCTCGTGGGTCGCCGCCAAGACGACGCGCGGCGCCCGTCCCGCGGCGTAGGCCTCGCGCCAGCGCAGGGCGCAGAGGCACCAGCGGTCGCCTTCCTTGAGGCCTGGGAAGCCGAACTCCGGGCGCGGCGTCGAGAGGTCGTTGCCGCGCCCCTTGGAATAGGCCAGGAAAGCCTCGGTCATCTCGGCGCAGACGGTATGCGACCCGGCGTCCTCGGGGCCGCTGTTGCAACAGCCGTCGCGGAAGAAGCCGGTCACGGGATCCAGGCTGCAGGGCTCGAGGGGCTCGCCCAGGACGTTGCGCGACGGATAGCGCTCGGGCTGCGCCATCAGCCCTCCTCCGCCTCCGTCTCGGACTCCTCCACCGGCGCGTTGACCAGCTCGACCGGCACCCCCGACTGGTCCTTTGAGGTGCGGATGATCTGTACCGTCAGCACGCGCGAGACGTGGGGCGCCGCGGTCAGGCGCTGGGTCAGCTCGTTCTCGTGGCTGGTGTTGCGCGCGACCAGCTTGAGGACGAAATCGTGGGGCCCGCGCGCCATGTGGCACTCGCGGACCTCGGGCCAGGCCTCCATGTCCTGCTCGAAGCCGCTCAGCACGGCGTCGTTCTGGCTGTCGAGGCCGACCAGGGCGAAGAACTGGACCTCGAAACCGAGCGACTCGCAGTCGAGCTCGGCGTGGTAGCCGCGGATGAACCCCGCCTCCTCCAGAGCGCGCACCCGGCGCAGGCACGGCGGCGCCGAGATGCCGGCGCGCTTCGCGAGCTCGACGTTCGTCATGCGACCCTCCGCCTGGAGGTCGCGCAGAATCCTTAGGTCGATCCGGTCGAGCTTGACCCGCCGCATATCTTTCCCCTGACGCTGGCTGCCGGCTGACGCAAGCTTTCTATCGGCCGTGGCCGCCGCTGCGCAACTATATTGCCGGTTCGCCCGCCCACTTCAAGGCGGGACCGCAGGCCGCCGCCCGGGGCGGACCACCCGTCCTAAATCTGCGCCCTGCGGCCCTTGTCAATCCGCCGGCGAGCGCGTATCCGGGCGGCGTCATGCCTCTCAACGAACGCGAGTCCTGCTGGGTCGTCAGCGACGGCAAGGCCGGCATGGAAATCCAGTGTCTGGGCCTGGCGGAAGCCCTCGGCCTGGAGCCACAGGTCAAGCGCATCGTCACGCGGCGACCCTGGCGGTGGCTCCCGCCCCTGCTCTGGCACGATCCCCTGCGCGCGATCGACCGGCGACAGGGCGACGCCCTCGATCCGCCCTGGCCGGACCTGCTGATCGCGACCGGACGGCAGGCGGTGGCGCCGGCGCTGGCGATCCGCCGCGCGAGCCGGCGCGCCGGGCGGGCCAGCTTCGTCGTCCAGATCCAGAACCCCGCGGTCGACCCGAAGCGGTTCGACCTGGTCGTGGCCCCGGCCCACGACCGCCTGTCCGGCCCGAACGTGGTGACCACCCTGGGCGCCATGAACCGGATCACGCCTGCGCGCCTCGAGGCCGAGGCCCGGGCCTGGGGCCCCCGCGTGGCGGCGCTGCCGCGCCCCTACGTCGGGGCGCTGGTCGGCGGGGCCAACAAGGTCTACCGCCTGCCTCCGGCGCGCGCGCGCGAGCTCGGCGAGCAGCTTGCCGCAGCGGCGGGCGCCGAGGGCGGCAGCCTGCTGGTCACGCCGTCGCGGCGGACGCGGCCGGCGGTGCTGGCCGCCCTGCGCGCCGGCATCGGCGACACGCCCTGCCTGATCTGGGACGGAACGGGCGAGAATCCCTACTTCGGCTTTCTCGGCCTCGCCGACGCCCTTGTCGTCACCCTCGACTCGGTCAACATGATCTCGGAAGCCGCCTCGACGGGCCGTCCGGTGCTGCTGGCGGAGCTGCCGGGCGGGTCGGCCAAGTTCCGGCGCTTCCATGAGGCGATGCTGCAGGCCGGCTATGCCCGGCCTTTCGCCGGTCGCCTGGAGCGCTGGGACTATCCGCGGCTCGACGAAACGGGTCGGGTCGCGGGCCTCGTGCGGGAGCGTCTGAAGCGGCGCTGAGCGGCGGTCGCCGGACCGCCGCTTGACCGGCGTCAATTGCACGGCCTCCCCCGAGGCGATAAACAGGGCGGAGCCGAGGAAACGAGGATCGACGTGGCAGAAGCCAAAGCCCTCGAGAGGCCCCAGGGCCTGCTCGATCTCGAACGGTTCGCCGCGACGCCGCTGGTTCGCGAGCCCTTCGACCATCTGATCGTGCCGGGCTTTCTGAGGCCGGAGGCGTTGGCGGCGGTTGCAGCCGACTTTCCGGATATCGCCGAGGGTGGCAGCTTCCCGCTCGCAAGCCTGCGCTGCGGGCCGGCCTTCGATCGGCTGGTCGAGGAGATCCGCTCTGCGGAGACGGCCGGGGCACTGGGCGGCAAGTTCGGCCTCGAGCTGGCGGACAAGCCGATCATGGTCACGGTGCGCGGCCAGTCGCGCGAGAAGGACGGCCGCATCCACCGGGATTCCAAGAGCAAGCTGCTGACCGTGCTGCTCTACCTGAACGATGGCTGGGACGCCTCGAGCGGCCGGCTGCGCCTGCTGCGCAGGCCCGACGACCTGGACGACTACGTCGCCGAGGTGCCGCCACACGAGGGCACGCTGCTCGCCTTCCGCTGCGCCGAGAATGCCTGGCACGGCCACAAGGCCTTCGTCGGCCGGCGCCGTTCGGTCCAGATCAACTGGATGCGCAGCGGCGCCGTCGCCTGGCGGGAGCAGGCGCGTCACCGCCTGTCCGCCGTGACCAAGCGGCTCTTCCACCGCCGCGCCTGACCCCAGGCCCTCGCCTCCCGCCTCGCACCGTCAAAGGATCGCCGGTTACTTCATGGCCCTGAACATCGAGACCTTCCGCAACGACCGGGGCGGCAATGCCTTCTTCAAGGCGATCGGCCACCCGCTCGCCGCCCGGCGCCTGCCCGAGCTGCTGGAGAGACTCGGCACGGCGCCCGTCGCGGTCTACGACCCGCTCGGCTACGCCGCCGGCCTGGCCGAGATCTACGGCCTGGCGGGGATCGAGGTCGCCGGCTACTTCGTCCAGGACGTCGAGGCCCTGGACACCGCGTTCCAGGGCCGCCCGGCCCAGCCGGTCACCGACCTGCCCGGCTGCGGCGCCGCCACGGTCTTCGTCACCGCCTTCGACGCCGAGCGTCTGGTCGACCAGATCCACCACCTGCTGCCCGCGGGCGCCACCGTCGTCAGCCTGGACACGCTGCGCCTGCCCGACGCGCTGCTGACCGACCGCCGCACCTACGTCAGCGGCCTCAACTTCGCGACCAACTTCGCCCTGTTTCGCGACAGCGACGACGGCCAGCACACGCGGGTCGTCTCGGCCAACTACTGGGGCGGCTACGGCGCCGAGGCGCCGCGCCTCTGGTGCTGCCTGTTCGACGGCGGGGGCGCGGTGCTGGCCGAGTGGGACGAGGACCTGCCCGCCGCCGGCGCGGTCATCGCCATCGACAGTGCCGAGGTGCGCCGCCGCTTCGCGCTGCCGGCCTTCGCCGGCTCGCTGTTCCTGCACGTCACCGGCATCCGCGGCCACGACGTCGTCAAGTACGCGCTCGACACCTACGGCGACGGCCCCGACCTGCTGAGCTGCACCCACGACGCCAACGCCTGGCCCTCGCAGTGGTACGCCGGCCTGCCGGCGCCGCGCGAGGGCGAGCGGGTCGTGCTGTGGATCCAGAACAGCCATCCCTGCCCGATCCCGGCCGGCGCGGTCGGGCTCAACGCCATGGGCGACGAGCGCACCGTTTGGCTCGACCGCGAGATCCCCGCCTTCGGCACCCACCCCCTGGAGGTCGCCGACCACCTGCCGGAGCTGCGCTGGCCGCAGCAGATTGAGATCATGGCCGGCAAGCACTTCGTGCGGCCTCGTTACGAGATCGACGCGCCGACCGGCCAGCGCCGCATCGCGCACATGAACGTCGAGCGCAGCGACCTGGCGCCCGACCCGAAGATCGCCGAGCTCGGCAACCTCATGGGCAAGGGCTTCCTGCTGCCGGCGCCGCTGCTGCCGACCGCGCGCTTCCGCACACTGGTGCTGCCGACGCCGATGGCGCGCGCCCAGGCGGACTTGCCGCTCGGGCTGCGGGTCTACGACGCCGAGGGCGGCGAGCTCGCGCGCCTGCCGCTCGGGCGCCTGCCGCGCGACCACGAGCGCGCGATCGACGTCACCGACCTGCTGGCCGAGCGCGGCATAGCGCTCGAAACGGGCGCAAAGGGCGACGGCTACGGCCACGTCGAGCTGCTCTACGACTTCGCCGAGGGTGGCGGTGCCGACGGCTGGCTGCACGCGATCTTCCGCTACGAGCACCGCGGCTCCGGCCATGTCGCCGAAACCTCCTTCGGCTCGCACATCTTCAACTCGGTGCTTGTCTACAAGAACGAGCCGCAGTCCTATGCGGCGCGTCCGCCGGGGCTTTCGACGCGGCTGTTCCTGCGCCTCGGCCCGACCGGCTACGACACGCTCTGCCACCTGATCTACCCGGCGTCGACCCCCTGGCACCCGCGCAGCCGGACCTCGCTGGCCCTGCTCGACGCCGAAGGCCGCGAGGTGGCGAGCCGTGACGTCGAAATCGCCTGCAGCGGCTCCTTCCTGTTCCGCGCCTCCGAGCTGTTCGAGACGGCCGCCCTGGCCGAGGCGGCCGGCGGCTACGTGCTGATCCGCGACCGCACCTGCCGGCTGTTCGGCTATCACGGCCTGACCCGCGGCGCGGCCGCCTTTTCCCTCGACCACATGTTCGGCTTCTAACGAGGCGTCGGCGGGAGCGGCTCATCCGGCCGGAACAGCCCCCTCGGCACTCTCCGATTCACTCTTCGGGCGGAGACGTCGGCACTTTTGCACGCGCCGAGAGTATGATGAAGCAGACATCCTGCTCGTCGAAGTGGGATTATTATCTCTCCAGTAGAATTGTGGTATGTATCAATTCACCTTTCGCAACTGTTACTTAAAGTGCTCGATAACAGTTTAACCTTAAAGCCAAGGATCTAGCCAATTCTTAACTGTTTGTTTACATCACAGTTGCATTTATTGTCTTACAAAGGGGCTGTCCAAAAGGTTATAGATTCCTCATCGGGTAGGGATTCTTGGGGGCTCCGGTGGCGACTTCACCCTCTCCCAGGTGTCGTCGGCGCGGCAGGGCAAGACCTGGGCTGTTCCTCGACGGTTGCCGGCGTGTCATTCGGGGGCAGCGAGAAACATGGCAAATTTGATCGTCAAGCCGATCGAGGCTCGGGTGCGTCGAGCTGCGCTTGTCCCGCTAGGCAAGTCCGCCGCCCACGCCGGCGGGCGCCAAGGCCTGGATTCCGGCGAGATCGGGCGAGATGATTCTTGCCAGCCTGTCCGGGGAGGAGCCGGACATCGCCCTGCAGCCGGCGACGCGCGTGGCCGAGAGTTTCATTCCCGAGAAGACGGTACCTTCCCTTCCGTTGCGGCTGGTCGGGCAGCGAGAGAAGACGGCGCGGGGCAGGCGGCCCGGCACCCCCAACCGACGGCCCAGTTCGTGGCTCGGGACGAGTTGATCGCCGCGATTCCCTCGCTGCGGGCCTTCGCGATCTCGCTGTGCGGGCGCACCGACCAGGCCGACGACCTGGTGCAGGACACCTTGGTCAAGGCGTGGGGCAACATCGCCACCTACACGCCCGGCACCAACCTGCTCGCCTGGCTGTTCACGATCCTGCGCAACAGCTTCTATTCCCAGCTGCGCAAGCGGCGGCGCGAGGTCGAGGACGTCGACGGCGTGCACAGCGGCGCGCTCTTCGTCGTGGCCAACCAAGTCGAGCACATCCGGATGCGCGAGTTCCAGAACGCGCTCGGCAAGCTGCCGGAAGAACAGCGCGAGGCACTGATCATGGTCGGGGCCGCCGGCTACTCCTACGAGGAGACGGCCCAGATCTGCGGTTGCGCCGTCGGCACCGTCAAGAGCCGGGTCAACCGCGCGCGGCGCAAGCTGGCCGCCCTCCTCGGCGAGGACTTGGCGGCTTCCGGCGCGCCCGAGTAAGAACGGGTATTTCTTCAGTATTTTTGCGGCTTTTGCTTGTATTGCCAGGCAACTTCATTGGAGCTATGCCTTTTCCCGCTCCGGCGAGCCTCGAACCTCCCAAGAAGAGCCAAGATCCGAGCCTGCCGCTGGTGAGGCCGCCTGCCGGGGAAAATGGTCGTCGAGGGCCCGCAGGGAGCCGAGACGAAAGCGGGCAGGCGGTGCCTTCGGGGGAAGACCGGCATGTACCACAGGACGGACGTCCACATCGGTCGCCGCATTCGCGAGCGCCGGATCGCCAAGGGCCTGAGCCAGGCCGCCCTGGCCGAGCGCCTGGCCATCACTTTCCAGCAGGTCCAGAAGTACGAGAGCGGCGCCAATCGGGTCGGCGGCAGCCGCCTCTGGGAGCTCAGCAAGGCGCTGGCGGTGCCGGTCGGCTACTTTTTCGAGGGTCTCGATGACTCGCCCACCGAGGCGCAGGCCGGGGTGACGCCGCTGAGCCGCCAGAGCCTGGAGTTGGCGCGCGCCATCAACGCCGTTCCCGAAGGCGAGATCAAGGAGCAGGTGATCCGCCTGGTGAAGGCCTTCACCAGGCCCGGCTGAGCCGCCTGCGACCTTGCACGGGCACTTCCGGCTTCCTATCCTCGGTGTCGGTCCATCTCCAGCCCCCGGGACAGCCCATGCCCAAGAGCCACCGCACCAAGGTCCTGATCCTCGGATCCGGGCCGGCCGGCTACACGGCCGCGATCTATGCCGCGCGTGCCAATCTCAAGCCGCTGCTGGTCCAGGGCCTGCAGCCGGGCGGCCAGCTCTCCATCACCACCGATGTCGAGAACTATCCCGGCTTCGCCGATCCGATCCAGGGGCCCTGGCTGATGGAGCAGATGGGCGAGCAGGCGAAGAACGTCGGCACCGAGCTGCTCTTCGACACGATCGTCGAGGTCGACCTGTCGCGCCGACCCTACCGCTGCCTGGGCGACTCCGGCGACAGCTACGAGGGCGAGACGCTGGTGATCTGCACCGGCGCCCAGGCACGCTGGCTCGGCCTGCCGAGCGAGCAGAAGTTCCAGGGTTTCGGCGTCTCGGCCTGCGCGACCTGCGACGGCTTCTTCTATCGCGGCAAGCAGGTCGCCGTCGTCGGCGGCGGCAACACGGCGGTCGAGGAGGCGCTGTTTCTGACCAACTTCGCCGACAAGGTGACGCTGATCCACCGGCGCGACTCCCTCCGCGCCGAGCAGATCATGCAGGACCGGCTGTTCCGCAACCCCAAGATCGAGGTGATCTGGAACAGCGTCGTCGAGGAGGTGCTGGGCGCCGAGGAGCCGCTCGGCGTCACCGGCCTGGTGCTCCGAAGCACCCTGGACGGCGCGCGCAGCGAGCTCGCGGCCGACGGGCTGTTCGTGGCGATCGGCCACGATCCGGCGACGGCGCTGTTCCGCGGCCAGCTCGAGATCGACTCCGAAGGCTACATCCTGACCGCGCCCGATTCGACAGCCACCGGCGTGCCCGGCGTCTTCGCCGCCGGCGACGTCAAGGACAAGGTCTTCCGCCAGGCGGTCACGGCGGCCGGCATGGGCTGCATGGGGGCGCTGGAAGCCGAGCGGTTCCTGGCCGAGCAGGAGGACGCCACCGCCCAGGCGGCCGAATAGAGCGACCGCCGGCCTGGTCGCCGGCATGGTCGCCGCCCGCCGCCGCCGCCCGCCGCCGCCCCTGCGGGAGACAGCGGCCCGGGCATCCGGTATCCTGATCCGCTCGAATCGATTCGCCCGGAAGGCGCGTGCGGAGGAAGCACCGGCGCTACCGGGCTGTGCAGGGGTTTTCCATGACGATGGACTGGGACAAGCTGAGGATCTTCCACGCCGTCGCGGAGGCCGGCAGCTTCACCCATGCGGGCGAGCAGCTGAACCTCAGTCAGTCCGCGGTCAGCCGCCAGATCAGTGCGCTCGAGGAAAGTCTGCGCGTACCGCTGTTCCATCGCCACGCCCGCGGCCTGATCCTGACCGAGCAGGGCGAGCTGCTCTACCGCACGGCCCACGAGGTCTTCGGCAAGCTGGCGATGACCGAGGCGCTGCTGGCGGAAAGCAAGGACCGGCCCCAGGGCCTGCTCAAGGTGACGACCACCGTCGCCTTCGGCTCGACCTGGCTGGCGCCGCGCGTGCGCGAGTTCATGGAGGTCTACCCCGAGATCGAGCTGCACCTGATCCTGGACGACCGCGAGCTCGACCTGTCGATGCGCGAGGCCGACATCGCGATCCGCATGTCGCCGCCGCGCCAGGGCGACCTGATCCAGCGGCATATCCTGACCAGCCACATGCACGCCTACGCCTCGACCGGCTACATCAAGCGCTACGGCATGCCCAAGGATCCGGCCGACCTCGATAATCACCGGCTGATCGTTTACGGCGAGGACAAGCGCCCGCCTGTGCCGGAGGTCAACTGGCTGCTCAAGGTCGGCGAGCGCGAGCAGGCGCCGCGGCGCGCCGTCATGACCGTCAACAACGTCTACGCCATCATGCGCTCCGTCGCGGCCGGCGGCGGCATCGGCGCCCTGCCCGAGTTCATGGTCCAGCGCGACGGCGAGCTGGTCGAGGTCCTGCCCGAGCTGGAGGGCCCCCGCATCGACGCCTACTTCGTCTATCCGGAGGAGCTGCGCGGCACCCAGCGCGTCGAGGTTTTCCGGGACTTCTTACTCCGTGAAGTCGCGGCGACCAAGTTCTAGCGCCGGTTATGCCACGCCCTCTCACCCGGGATTCCGGGCCACAGTACGCCGCGAGCCTGCGTTCACTGGCAGGGCGGAGGGCCGCCTGGGGGCTGAGGTAGAAGCACTGTTGTAAAAATAATACGGCTGAGTGTAGCCATGCAACAGGAGCATGCCACCACTGTTCTCTTGCAACTCGACAGAGGCCCCTTCGAGGGCCATTTTCCCTTCAGAGGATGTTGCGACGCAGCATCCGAGGGGCGCGATCACTCTCCCCCCGATCGTGATCGGCGCCCCGACGGGACCGCTTCGGCGGCCCCGACGTCTCCCAGACGTGAAGCCTCCCTGTTCAACTTGCCGGGCCCTCGTGGCCCGGCATTTTTTTG